>LFTS01000098.1 GCA_001513435.1 Gammaproteobacteria bacterium DTU040 | reverse complement strand
CTATACGGCTGGATTACACTGCTGAAAATGGTCCTGTCTTAGCCGCTAAGTTGCAGGCGCTGTTTGGTTGGACGCAAACGCCTACAGTAGCTGCTGGTAAAGTTGCGGTAGTGATTCATCTGCTCTCACCCGCACAAAGACCCTTGGCGGTGACGGCCGATTTGGAAAACTTCTGGCGCAATGTGTATCCAGAAGTACGCAAAGATGTTCGTGGGCGCTATCCCAAACATCCTTGGCCGGAAGACCCTTTTACCGCGCAAGCACAACAAGGGGTTAAACGAAGTTGGTAAGCAGCCTGGGTTTACCAAGCACAAAAAAACCTCAAGGCGTACTAAGCGCGCTTGAGGTTTTTTGGCAGTGATCGTTAAGTCACCACAGCTGATACCTAGTAACGGGCGTCCTTTGGCTTGTTACCTGTTGGCCAGTCGTTAACCTTGCCCGGAAAATCAGGGCGCGGCTTGTGTGCAAAGAATTCCGACACATCGACCGCATCTTGGTCGGTTAATACGTTCCCGTGACCCCATAGACCTTTGGTTTGAATCCCCATCGGCATGTTGTATTTAACAAAGGCCGCCGCTTTGTAAGTACGCGCCATGCCTGCGCCGATGTTGAAGGACTCATCGCCCCACAGTGGTGGGAAAACGATATCGCCACGGCTGTCTTTCATGCCTTCGCCGTTGTCACCATGGCAGGTAGCACACTGCGCGTAGTAAATTTGCTCACCACGTGCCGTGTCAGCTACCAATGAGGTATCAACTTCGCCGGCGTTACTGATGGCCACTTTTTGGTTCTTGGGTGTGCTTTGCGACAACCACTTCATGTAGGCCACCATCGCTTGCATCTCTTCTGATTCGCGCGGCAAAGGCTTGCCATTCATGGAGCGCATAAAGCAGCCATTAATGCGGCCTTCTAAATCCACTTCTTTACCTGAACGTGGCATCACGCGGGGGTAAAAGTTGTAGCTGTTGATGTAGGGATCGCCCAGTGGGATTTTACCTTGTGAGATGTGGCAGCTATTACAGTTCATGGCTGCACCAACGTGCTCAGGCAGTAGACGCTTGGTTTCGTTGAGTAAACGTTTGCCGTAGAAAATTTGCTCGGCATTAGGCTCATTCAAGATAGAGGTATCTTGAGGAAGCACATAGGTGCCGATATCTTCGTTGGCATCGTCCGTGGTGACCAGCTCGTACTTAGTGGCGTTGCGCTCGACGGGCTTAGGAGAATCACAGCCGCTAAGAGCCAAAGCGTACACGGCAGTAGCCAGTACAGTCAGTGTCATACGGCGCGAAGTAGAGCTGGCAACGCTGGCTAGATTAAATAATGATTTATTCACGGTTCGCTCCTTGTACTGCAGCAGTAATGCTCAGATCAGGGGCTACATCAGTAGCTGTTTTTGGTTTTTTGCTGAGGAAATGACGCATCTGTACGACATCATCGATATCGATTTTGGAGGCGCTATTGGTCCAGCTATTACGGATGTAGTTAACCACTTCAGCAATATCGGCATCACTTAGGTTGATAAACTCAGGCATGGTGAAAGCCATGCGATCGTGTGGAGTATCCGGCATGCGACCACCACTGAGGGTGATTTGCAATACGGAGTCAGCATCACGCGAATACACGGCGCTGTTGCCTTCCAGTGCTGGGAAGATACGCGGCACACCCTTGCCATCGGCGCGGTGGCAGATTTGGCAGTATTCAGCGTACAGAATCGAGCCGCGAGAATCGTAAACGCCATCCAGTAGTTTTTGCGTGGTGACGTCTTCTTTTGCCACTATGGTCACGGGCTCGCCGGGAGTTGGGCTAAGCGTCTTCAAATACGCTGACATGGCGTACAGGTCTTCTTCGGTCATGTATTGAGTACTGTCCTCAACCACTTCCGCCATGGCACCGAAAGCAGCGGTGATGTCAGTACGACCGGTTTTAAAGAAATCTACCAATTCTGCGGTGCTCCATGTACCTAAGCCATGGTGTTCGCCGCGCAGGCTTTTTGCACGCCAGCCATCAATGACTGCGCCGCTTAAGTACTGCTCAGAATCTGCATTAGATAGAGCAACTTCTTGGAAACCAATGCCGCGCTCGGTGTGGCAAGAGCCACAGTGCCCGGGGCCTTCAACCAAATACTGACCGCGTGTTAATACCGGGTCATCTGTTTCCGGAACAAAGGTGCGTTCAGGGGCGAAGATGGCTTGCCAGTAAGCCAGCGGCCAGCGCCAATTAAGTACGGGTGGCAGTTCGCTTGTCTTGTTAGCTTGCTTGACCGCTTTCACACCTGACATAAAGTAGGCGTACATAGCTGCAACGTCTTCGTCAGGCATGATCTGGTATGACGGATAGGGCATAGCTGGGTAAAGCGCGCTCTTGTCCTTGCGTACACCATGTTTGGTTGCATTATTGAAATCATCGAAACTGTAATTGCCGATACCGGTTTCTTTGTCTGGGGTGATATTGGTTGAGTAAATTGCCCCCAAAGGAGTCAACATGGGCAAACCGCCGGCAAAGTCTTCGCCACCCAGAACGGTATGGCAAGCAATACAGTCTGCTGTGCGCGCGATATATTCGCCTTTTTTGATTAGTTGAGCATCAGTAATATCGACCTCAATACCGCTGGTTTTGGTGCGCAGGTTGGGCAGTAATTGCCCTAGAGCAAATGCCAGTGCTAGACCGACTACTCCAGCAATAATGATAATGCGTGGCCACTTTTTCATAAGCCGATCTCCAACAGGCAAACTACTTGCCATTATTTGTTTTTAGGTTTGGCACCTGGTTTTACGTGCCAGTTACCTCTTCAGCATAATGCGGTGCCCCGCTTTTCTTATTTGGGGCATAGTCTAGTTAGGTAGCTGACTAATTAAAAGTTATTTTATATTTTTTGATCTAAACAGTTGATAAAATATAAATGTGAGCGTGACAAATCAGCAGTCGAGCTGATTCGCAGGTTGAGAAATAATTGGCAGTACCATCAAGACAGGTGTAACAGCCTATGGGGATAGGCTGTTACACAGTATGCGGTTTATAGGATGGGTATAAATTGTTGCTGTACAGGGTTAAGGGATGGTTATTTTAACTGCTGGGGTGGCTTGCTGATCGCCGTCGGCTGCTACCAGTTGTTTGCCTTCACAGCGCATAACAAAACCTTTCGGGCGACTATTGGTTTCACTTTTGATGACCAGTTCAAGCAGGTCACCATTGAGTAGCGCGTTTTTTAACTGGGCAGGCTGATCATCAATCCAGGCTTTACCAGTTACTTTTTGGTATTTTTGTTTTAGCTCGACGCGGTAGGTTTCACCGCTAGTGGCTTGCCATTCCCAAGTGCCGGCGACCTTGGCTGGGACTATCCATTTAAATAAATTCACGCTACCGAAGCTGTGGTGTTTATCGGGTTTCCAGTCACCCATATCAAACGCGTGGGAAACGATGCGCGTACCCGGACGCAGTTCATCAAGCAGCCTGGGTCTGAGTTCAACGTTCACCAAATCCAGCAGGTAAAGCGTGACTACTGTGGCTTGGCTAAAATCTGCTTCGAGTAGATCACCCTCAAAGAAGTTGACCATATACTCAACGCCTGCGTTACCGGCATATTCCATCGCATCGGCTATGCGTGCAGGGTCCATATCAATCCCGATGCCGCGGGTGTTGCGGTGCATAGCGGCCGCGACAACGATACGTCCATCGCCACAGCCTAAGTCATACAGTATGTCCTTGCTGGTGACTTCAGCTAGGTCGAGCATGGCGTGTACCACTTTTTCATCTGTGGGCACGAAGGGGACATCTAAAATAATGTCGGGCTCATCGATAGAGTAATCATCAAAATTTAGATCGCTAAAGTTTGGGTCGGATAAGGAATAGTCGTCCAGATCGTAATCTGACTCACTATCTTCATCGATAGAATAATCATCGTGATCAAAGCTTAGTTCTCTATACAAGTAATGCACCTAAAAAGTAAAGGGAGCTGTGTTTTCAGAGCCGTTGCTCGTAGTCGATATAGCTCAAATAAGTAGTAGGGTGACTGCAGTTATTCAGAGACTCCTTAAATACGCTGAAGTTTGCTTGTAATCGTGGGTCGCTAAACACACCCAGCAGTACACACTAGTATTTTGTGGTTACATTATAACAATAATACTCGCCGATTGTGCAGGCAGGGATTTGTACAGTGCGAGACGCTGCAGATATTAACCAAGTTGTTGCTTTATCGTCTTTTTGCCATCAGGAACAGAGTTTTTTTCAAGGGCAGCACAAATGCATAAAATTGAATGCATGCGTGAAACTGTTAGACTTACGCGCGTTTTATAGTCTGCTTATCGGTTAAGCATTCTTACACATTCAGCTGATTTTAAGCAAAACCCTCTAAGTTTGATAACGGTTGCCGCCCAGCGGCACGGATTTACTATGTTTAAAAAGATTCACAGTCAATGGTTTTTCAATATCCGTGGCGACCTCTTATCCGGCTTGGTCGTTGCCTTGGCGCTGATTCCAGAGGCCATTGCGTTTTCAATTATTGCTGGTGTTGATCCCAAGGTTGGGCTGTACGCTTCGTTCTGTATTGCGGTGATTATTGCTTTTGTTGGCGGCAGACCCGGCATGATCTCAGCCGCCACCGGTGCCATGGCTTTGTTAATGGTTACCTTGGTTAAACAGTATGGTTTGGAATACTTGTTAGCCGCGACTTTATTAACCGGTGTGTTACAGATACTGGCGGGTTTTTTGAAACTGGGCGGCTTGATGCGTTTTGTTTCGAAATCGGTGGTGACAGGTTTTGTTAATGCGCTGGCGATTCTTATTTTTATCGCGCAATTACCGCAACTGACCGATGTTACCTGGCACGTGTATGCTATTACCGCCGCGGGCTTGGGCATTATTTATTTATTCCCGTTGATACCTAAAATTGGTAAAAGCGTGCCTTCTACGCTGATCTGTAT
>LFTS01000015.1:2096-2854 GCA_001513435.1 Gammaproteobacteria bacterium DTU040 | reverse complement strand
TCTTATGCGCGATTGTGGTTCGGCGTGGCTGGATGGTTTATTTCGCGCAAGAGTTGCGCTCCTACAATGAGGTGCATTCCAAATCGCGCAAAGGTTGTGCTCACACAGCAGCGCGACTCCTGTGAAATCCGACTTATCGGGGAAGCTGGAGGCATCTTTTGTAGATACTCAGCCTTAACAGCTTTGCCCTGTCTCTTCTAAAAGGCTGACCAAGTCCCGAAAGGCGGTGCGGTTGGATTCGTTAAGCTCCATCAGGATGCGGTGCGCTTCTAACACACGCTCGCGCACTACTTCTTCTGATTGCGGCTGATCCGGCAAATCATTTAAGCATTCTGGGCAAGGTGCAGGGGTGTGTACAATATTAAACACCTGTGCAAAGCCCATCGCGTCTAACTGTTGACTGATATCAGGATTCGTACTGGCCAAGGTCGGCAACATGCCGAAGCTTTTGCGTGACAGAATGGATAATTTAGCCAGCAAACCTAGCGTGGTGCTATCAATACTCGTCACTTCGGTCAGATCAATAATGATTGCCTTACTGTTGCCTGTCGCTATTGCCTGCTCAATGGTTTCATTCAACACCGCACAAAAGTTTAAGCGCACTTCACCAATGCACTTCAACACAAACGTTTGGTCTTGTTCGGCAAATTTAATTTTACCGCTACTCATATAAACCTCTGCTTACCACCAGCATCGAAATATCATCCGGCATTTGTTGCTGTCTACTTAAATCTAAACGCGCATGAAGTGCTGAAAAC
>LFTS01000015.1:0-2034 GCA_001513435.1 Gammaproteobacteria bacterium DTU040 | reverse complement strand
TCGGCAAACAAGCCGATTATCTGTCCACCACCCAACTGTAACTGGGCTGCATTTTCCGACCAAAAAAACGGCCTTGGTGTATGCCCTGCATTGGCCCACTGCAATTTGTTGTGTTCGGGCTCAACAATCATACACACCATGGTGGCATGCTTATCAATTCCAGCCTCTAGCAGCAGGCGATTAACGTCCCCAAGCACAGAAGCCGCGCTAATATCTTTGCTCATCGCCACGCTATAGCGCACAATACTTTTTATAAACATGCAAAGCAAGGCAGCTGCCGTTCCGCTACCCGACACATCCAGCAAGTAGGCTAGGATGCGACCATCAGGCAGCGAAAAGTAATCCACCGCATCCCCGGACAAATACAGCGCCGGCTTAACGCTATGGGCGAAGTCTATCCCTGCTATATTTAAATGCGGTTTTGGGCGGGCATGGATTTGCAACATCTGCCCTTCTTGCTGATCTTGCAGCAGGGCTTTATGCTCTAGTGAGGACATAGATATTCTTAAGGGCAGGACTAAAATACAGCGTCTTAATCATCAAAGAATCATAGTAGTGGGTATTTGCGCCCAAGGTACTCCTATCAATAACAGGATTCAAGCCAAAGCTGATAAACGAATACTTTACACTTATCGCATAGAAGGCTATAAACTAGCTATTTAATTATTCCCAGATAATAAGGTGCCGCATCTATGAGCAGCTATGAGCGTAACTTTGATGAAAAGCGTGATTTTATCCGTATGCGTGTCGACGGCAAAGCCATTATTAAAGTAGATGGCAACAGCCAAGAAGCGCTCTGCGTCGACTTATCCAGCAATGGCATGCAGCTTAAAACAGAGGCACAAGTCAGTTTAGGTCAGCAGGTCGATGTCGAAATAGTTTCGCAACATAGCCAGCTTCCAAGCCTAAAAGCCACCGCTGAAGTGATTCGCATTGATGCGGCTGAAGACGGTCAGGGAAGTGTTTTAGGACTGACGATTCTAGCAATGAATTAGATTACAACTTAGTAGGTCGCGCCTATAGGCCGACACAGCCATCTTTGACATCCTCCCCGCCCTAAAGGACGGGGATTCCCTCTACAGGACGGCCATGCCCGACCGCAAGAATGTTCTTGGCCGCATTGATGTCGCGGTCGTGAGTGACACCACACTCACTGCAAGTCCATTCTCTTATTCGCAAACCTGATCTACCCTTCGGACTACTGTCGGAAATGCAACCGCAGCACGAGCAGGCTTGGGTGGTGTACGACTCGTTGACCTCTTTAAAAACAATGCCTGCGTGAGCGCATTTGTATTCCAGCATTGTTTTCAGCATGGCCCAGCCAGCGTCCAGCACTGACTTGGCCATCTTGGTTTTGGCCAGCGAGGATGATTTCACATTGCCAACGTAGATTTCACCCGCACGGTTCACCAGTTGACGGCTGAACTTGTGCAAGGCGTCTTTGCGCCGGTTGGCAATCTTGGCGTGAATGTTTTTGGCACGTTTTTTCTTTCCTGCGCGTTGTGCAACAGCCAGCTTCGACTCCAGATCACGGTAGAACCGGCCTGCCTCTAGCTTGGTTCCGTCCGAGCAGGTGGCGGTATCTTTCAGACCAAGGTCGATACCGATCTTGTCTTGACCGGCGGGCATGTCCGCCTCAACTTCAACCACGACATTGAAATACCAGCGACCACGGGCGTCCTCGTTGAACGAGGCAGACTTGAACGTGTACAACGCTAGGTCGTAGCTGTCCCAGACCTTGAAGTAGTGTCCGTTGTAGTACACCTGCCCGTTTTTCCACTTCGCCATGCCGGTATTGATTGGAACCCAACCCAGCGAGCGGCGAGCACCCCCGGACTTACGCCAGTTGAGCCGCGCCTTCTTGAACTGCTTACGGCGGATAACGTACTCAGCACCCACTTTCTGAACCGTGTGGCTGTGCAGCCCCAGTTCTTTGTGTGCGCCTTGGGTGTACTTCTGAATATCGTAGGCAGACAAAAACACACCCTGCTCTTTGATAGAGCGGTGACTGAGTTCGTTCACATAGTTCCAGAC
>LFTS01000268.1 GCA_001513435.1 Gammaproteobacteria bacterium DTU040 | reverse complement strand
TGCACATCAGTGACCATGGCGGCAATCCAGCGCATATTGTAGTTTTTTCCTAGCGGCCCTTCTTCACCGGCACGCATTTCATCCACATAGCGTTTCACCGGCGGCTGCCAATGACGCTCGTTCGACATATTCAAGGCAAACTCCGCAGTTTGCTCAGGAATTTGCATATTATCGTGGGTTAGAATAAACGAACCCAACTCGGTATCTAGAGTAAAACCTTTAACGCCATTACCAAGCGTCAGTACCAGCATGGTTTGTGGGCCATAGATCGCATAACCAGCAGCTACTTGCTTCGAGCCTGACTGCAAAAACGCGTCATCTGCCAAGTCACCACAAATATCTTCACGCTCAGGACAGGTAAGTACCGAGAAGATGGTTCCTACAGAGACGTTCACATCAATGTTGCTCGAACCATCCAGTGGGTCAAACACCAGCAAGTAAGAGCCTTTAGGGAAACAACCAGGAATCTGATACGGCTCATCCATTTCTTCAGAAGCCATAGCAGCCAAGTGTCCACCCCACTCGTTGGCTTCCAACAGAATCTCATTGGACAGCACATCGAGTTTTTTCTGTATTTCACCCTGAATATTCTCCGAGGTCAGACTACCCAGGACTCCACCCAAAGCACCTTTGGATACTTGGTGGTTAATCATTTTACAGGCGCGCGCAACAACCTCGATCAAAAAACGTAATTCAGCGGGTGTTTGGTGCGAGCGTGTTTGCTCAATAAGAAAACGACTTAGACTTGTGCGAGAAGACATAACCGGCCTCAGTGTGAAAAATTGTGCTGACAGTTTAACGCTTTAGTAAATATTTTGCTGCTTTTAGATCGCTGCATGCCCTACATAAACACAGCGAAGTCTCATTTTTACTACTCAGCCTGTGAACCAATGCCTATTATTGAATAGCACAGATTTACAGTCTAAAGATACCGCCTAGAATACCGCCCGCATTATTTATGAGCCCACATAGCACGCAAATATCTAGCCAGTTGCTGCTCGCATGCAACTAAAGCATTTGTTGACATGCATCAAAAGCTCACTCGACAACTTATCTGACACTTAGCGACACTCACACACAACGAAATGCATTATGGAGAACATTATGCGCAAAACACTATTAGCAACTTCTTTATTAGCTGCAGCGGTTGCTGCACCTTCAGCCTACGCTCACCAAGCGGGCGACATCTTGGTTCGTGCTGGTGCGGTGCATGTGTCAACTAACGAGAGCTCTTCTTCAGTGAAAGGTGATCGCGGTATAGTAGCTGGCGCTAATCTTTACGGTAAAGCCACACTAAACAACGACACACAGCTTGGTCTTAACTTTGCTTACATGGTTACTGATAACATTGGTGTTGAGCTCTTAGCAGCTACGCCCTTCAAGCATGAAGTGCATCTTAAAAACACAGGTGTCGGTAGCGGTAAACTCGGTAGCTTAAAGCACCTACCACCAACCCTAAGTGCGGTTTATTACCCAATGGCTAGCGGCTCTGCTTTCCAGCCCTACGTCGGCGCTGGTATTAACTACACTTGGTTCTTTGATGAAAAAGTAACTAGCGGTGCAAAAAACGGTAGCACATTTGCCGCTCCACTAACAAAGCTAAAAGTTAAAAACTCGTGGGGCCTGGCTGCGCAAGTTGGTGCTGACTATATGCTCACCGACAACATCATGATCAACGCTCAAATCCGCTACATCGATATTGATACTACAGCATACGCTGAGGTAGCCAACGGTGCTGGCCGCGCCAAAGTAAACGTAGATGTTAAACCATGGGTTTACATGGCAGGTGTCGGTTACAAGTTCTAATCTGAACCTAACCATGCGAAAAACAGGCGCACGATGCGCCTGTTTTTTTATGCACGAAACTTAAACTCCAGCTAAGCAGCAGCCAGCAACAACCGCTTAGTCGCGGGCAGCAAACACAACGCCCGTACCAGCATAAAGCCCAAAAACGCCAACCATAAACCGTGATTACCCAAAGGCTGCAACAGCCAAGCTAAAGGCGCGCAGAGTACGACCGCTAGCAACATGGCATTGCGCATCTCTCGGGTTTTACTCGCCCCAATAAACAAACCATCCAGCACATAGCTCCATACCGTAATCAACGGCAATAACGCCAAATACGGCAAGTACTCTTTCGCTATTGCCCGCACTTGCGCCATGCTGGTTTGCAGCGCGACAAAATACTCACCGAACAACATAAACAGCAGCGCAAAAGCCAGACTCGCCAGCAACGAATAAAGCAGGGTCAACAATAGCGCCCGCCTTAGCGCCAACCCATCGCGCGCACCTAATGCATGTCCGGTTAACGCCTCCAAAGCATGAGCTAAACCATCCAGCGCAAAGGCCGTCAACATCAAGCCATTAAGCAATAAAGCATTAGCAGCCAC
>LFTS01000017.1 GCA_001513435.1 Gammaproteobacteria bacterium DTU040 | reverse complement strand
GTCAGTATCCGCAGGTTCCTGTGGTAATGATTTCAGCGCAGGAAGAAACAACAGTAATGGCACGTGCGCGTGAATTCGGTGCCAGCGGCTTTATTCCTAAATCAAGTCCGTTAGAAGATATCCAAAAAGCTGTGCAAACTGTTTTAGATGGCGATGTTTGGTGGCCTAGTCAAACCGCAGCTACTGCAGCAGTTACCGAAGAAGAAAAAGCAGCCAGCGAAGGCTTGGCCAGCTTAACGCCGCAGCAGTTTCGTGTCTTGACCATGGTGTGTGATGGCTTGCTGAATAAACAAATCGCTTACGACCTTAATGTGTCAGAAGCAACGGTTAAAGCACACGTAACGGCGATTTTCCGCAAGTTAAACGTTCGTACTCGTACTCAAGCAGCGCTATTGTTACAGCAGATGGAATCCATTCCGCAGTCGTCATAATTCTTCTTTTGCCGCGATAACGCCCGCCAGGGTGGTAAAAGATGTGTCCTTGGCGGTCAGCAAGAAATCTTGCATAAACGCAGCTTCTAACATATCTGTACGCACGGCTGCATACAGCGTAGAAAACAAGCCTTTCTCCCCCATGTGGCAGGTGCTGACATAGCCTTTTGAGCTGTATTCGTGCAGCGCCCAATTCGGCAGGCAACTCACCCCGCGGCCACTGGCCACCAGTTGCATCATCATAATCGTCAATTCTGCCGTGCGTACGCTAACGGGTTCGACATCGGCTGGCTCTAAAAAGTGATTAAACACATCCAAGCGGTCGCGCTCCACCGGATAGGTAATCAGCACTTCTGTGGCTAAGTCTTGCGGCTCTATAAAAGCTTTTTGGGCTAAGGGGTGTTGCTTAGAAACGGCCAGCAAGGCTTCGTAGGTAAACAGCGGAATATAGCTGATGCCGGTGAGCTCGATCGGATCAGCAGTAACCACCAAATCTAAGTCTCCACGGGCCAAGGCGGGTAGGGGAGCAAAGGAAAAGCCAGATGATAAGTCTAATTCAACTTCAGGCCAAGCCTCGCGGAACTGGTCAATAGTGGGCATGAGCCATTGAAAGCAGCTATGGCATTCAATCGCCATATGCAGGCGTCCAGCGTTACCGCCTTGTAAGCGGGCAATGTCCCGTTCGGCAGCTCGCATCAGGGGCAACACTTCATCAGCTAACTTGAGCAAACGTAATCCGGCGCTGGTAAAGCGTACGGGTTTGGTTTTGCGGGTGAAGATTTGCATGTCGAGGCGCTCTTCGAGTTCTCTGAATTGGTGTGAGAGTGCGGATTGCGTGAGATGCAGGCGTTGTGCAGCTTCGACTAGGCTGTCGGCATCACGCAGCGCAGCGAGGGTTTTCAAGTGGCGGATATCGAGCATATGGGGTTCTTTTTTGTTGAAGATGGGTTAGTTGGGGTTGTTCTGTAGTTTGGTGGATAACCATAGTTACGCAAAGACGCCGCAAGTACGTCTAACCGCCATGGATGCGCAAATGCAGTTTTTGCAGGAGCAAATCCCTGCTACACCTACACCCCCACAAGAGTGCCAAGTGCAGTGACCAGCCCACCCCAACATTGTGTGTGAGGGGAAGGGCAGACGGATTTTGGTGCTGACTGATAGGTGGTAGTAAAGCCTGCAACGCCATGGATGGCGTTGTGGAACCTATAGGGATGTGTTTACGGCGACTTTGCTACCATCTGTTAGTTAGCGAATAACTAGAGTTTGCGCACTTAGCAGCATTTCAAAGTCAACTTACCACAGCAACATGAATAAATCTAAAGTTAAACGTTAAAACTTTGAGTTTGTTTCATTGGTGCGAAAAAACCACAATGGCTACCTCAAATTTAAGGAGGTGCCCCAATGGCATTAGCACATAACTTAGGTTTCCCCCGCATTGGTGGTGACCGTGAATTGAAAAAAGCAGTTGAAGCCTACTGGAAAGGTGATATTAGCGAAGATAACTTACGTCAGGTGGGTCGCGAGTTGCGTGCCAAGCACTGGCAGTTGCAGAAAGAGGCGGGGCTAGATTTAGTACCTGTCGGTGATTTTGCTTGGTATGACCAAGTGTTGACCCACTCACTGACCTTTGGTGTAGTGCCGGAGCGTTTTGCTAAAGCCGGTGAGAAGCCGACGTTAGAAACTTTATTTGCCATGGCGCGCGGCGTGGTGGAAAGCAGCTGCTGTGGCGGTGCTCATGCGCAGGAGATGACTAAATGGTTCGACACCAACTACCACTACTTAGTCCCTGAGTTGACGGCAGAGCAAGAGTTTTCTTTAAGCTGGGAGCAATTGTTTGAAGAAGTTGATGAAGCGCTGGCGCTGGGCCACAAGGTCAAGCCGGTCATTATCGGTCCGCTGACCTGGCTGTGGCTGGGCAAGGAAAAGGAAGACGGCTTCAACCGCCTCGACCTGCTGGAGCGTCTGCTGCCAGTGTATGGCCAGATTCTGCAACGCCTGCATCAGCAGGGCGTGGAGTGGGTACAGATTGACGAGCCGATTCTGGGGCTGGATTTGCCGCAGGAATGGAAAAACGCCTTCGAGCGGGCTTACAACCTGCTGCAAGGCGAGCCATGCAAGAAGCTGATTGCCACTTATTTCTCTGGTCTGGAAGATAATCTGGGGCTGGCGGCCAACCTGCCGGTCGATGGCCTGCACATTGATCTGGTGCGTGCACCGGAACAATACCCAACCATTCTCGACCGCCTGCCTGCTTACAAAATCTTATCGCTGGGTGTGGTTAATGGTCGTAATGTCTGGCGTTGTGATTTAGAAAAAGTACTGGAAACGCTGCAACACGCACACGAGCGTTTGGGTGAGCGTCTATGGGTCGCACCATCGTGCTCATTGCTGCACAGCCCCGTGGATTTAGCGCGCGAAGATCAACTGGATGAAGAACTGAAAAGCTGGCTCGCCTTTGCCGTACAAAAAACCGCAGAAGTGGCCATTTTAGCTGAAGCCTTGAACAACCCAGACAGTCCGAAAGTGAAAGCTGCACTGGCCGCGAGTCGTAAGGTGCAAGAAAGCCGCGCCAACTCTCCGCGCATTCATAAGCCCGAAGTACAAGCGCGTCTTGCGGCAGTCACGCCGGCCGATAGCCAGCGCCAGTCGCCCTTTGCTGAGCGCATTAAACTGCAGCGTGAGCGTTTAGATTTACCGCTGTTCCCAACCACCACTATTGGTTCGTTCCCACAGACGCAAGCGATTCGCGCCGCCCGTTTAGCCTTCCGTCAGGGCAAGCTGAACGAAGCTGAATACAAACACGTCATGCAGACCGAGATTCAGCACGCGGTTAAAGTACAAGAAGAGCTGAACTTGGATGTGTTGGTGCATGGTGAGGCCGAGCGTAATGACATGGTGGAATACTTTGCCGAGCAACTGGACGGTTACCTGTTCACTCGTTTTGGTTGGGTGCAAAGCTACGGTTCACGTTGCGTCAAGCCGGCGGTGATTTTCGGTGATATTTCCCGCCCGCAAGCCATGACCGTTGAGTGGATTAAGTACGCCCAGCAGCAGACTGACAAAATCATCAAAGGCATGCTGACCGGTCCTGTGACCATGCTGATGTGGTCGTTTCCGCGTGAAGACGTCTCCCGGGAAGAACAAGCGCGGCAATTGGCATTGGCGATACGTGACGAAGTGGTGGATCTGGAGGCCGCTGGTATCAAAATCATTCAGATTGATGAAGCGGCTTTCCGCGAAGGTTTACCGCTGCGCCGTGCCCAGTGGCAGCACTACTTGGATTGGGCGACGGAAGCCTTCCGCCTGACTGCCAGCGGTGTGCGCGATGAAACCCAGATCCACACGCACATGTGCTACAGCGAATTTAACGACGTGATCGACGCCATTGCCGCCATGGATGCCGATGTGATCACCATCGAGACTTCACGCTCGCAAATGGAGCTGCTGGATGCCTTCGAGAGCTTCCACTACCCGAATGACATTGGACCTGGTGTCTACGACATTCACTCACCACGCGTGCCCGACAGCAACGAAATGGCCAACTTACTGCGCAAAGCGGCACAGCGTATTCCCGTGCAGCAGCTCTGGGCCAACCCCGACTGCGGCCTAAAAACCCGCGGCTGGCCAGAAACCAAAGCCGCACTGGAACACATGGTGGCAGCAGCACAGCAACTGCGCAAAGAATACGCATAAAGCTGAGTTTGCTAGACACAGGATGGCTAAAAATAGAAGACGCGTAGTTCCGCAAGGGCTGCGCGTTTTTTATTGTTCACTAACAAACAAAAGGCAGCGAAGGTCACGTGCCATACAGCAGCGCAAAAATAACTTAGTTGCGAGTATCCATGACCTGCAAAATGCGTTGCACTTCATTGGCAGAGATAACAGAGGGTAGCCGTCTAGGCTTGCTTGCAGGGATATAATCAATATCGCCCAA
>LFTS01000085.1:6406-6612 GCA_001513435.1 Gammaproteobacteria bacterium DTU040 | reverse complement strand
CTGGCTTTAAGCATTAAAATCACTTCGTTACTGTATGCCGGCAAACCAATACGTATCGCCCGTGGCAGCACAACATGCATCATCGTTTGCCAGCGACTCATGCCCAAGGCACGCGCTGCTTCAACTTCGCCCGCAGGCACTGCATAAATAGCACCACGTATAATTTCAGCTATATAGGCAGCGGTATGCAAAGTCATGGCAATCAA
>LFTS01000085.1:0-6203 GCA_001513435.1 Gammaproteobacteria bacterium DTU040 | reverse complement strand
TCAAACTGGGCCACGCCGTAATACACTAAAAACAACTGCAACAGCAGGGGCGTACCACGAAAAAAGAAAATATAGCTATAGGGTACAGCGCGCACGTACCACAGCTTAGAAGAGCGCGCCATTCCCAGTGGAATGGCAATCAACAAGCCGACTATTACTGCAATACCTACCAGTTCTAAAGTTAGCCATGCACCCTCAACCAGTTTGGGTGTCCATTTCCAAATAACATCCCAGTTCATGCAGCGCTCCTGACAAAACCACGGTTGGCGCGTTTTTCAAACACATGCAACGCCAGCATACTGATTACGGTAAGACCTAAATATATCGCAGCTGCTACCATGAAAAATGTGAATGGCTGTTTAGTGTGAGTCACGGCTACCTGCGTTTGGCGCATTACTTCATTGAGCCCCACCACAGACACCAGTGCCGTGTCTTTCATCAAAATCATAAACAGGTTGCCAAGACCAGGTAAGGCGATACGCCACATCTGCGGTAAAACTAGGCGCCAAAAAATTCTGCGCCGTGACATACCCAGCGCTAAACCTGCTTCTCGATGCCCACGGGGAATGGCTAAAATCGCACCGCGAAACACTTCGGTTGCGTACGCACCAAAACACAGAGCTAGTGCCAATACACCTGCTGCAAAAGGACTCAACTCAAGCTGTGGCTGACCTATAGCCTCCCCGATAGCCTGCACAGCCCCGACGGAGCCATAAAATATCAGCAGCACCCATAATAGTTCAGGTACGCCACGCACCAAGGTTGAATAGGTATCGCCAAGCAGGCGCAAGATACGAGAACGAGAGGTTTTAGCTAACGCCCCTAGCAAGCCCAAAACCAAGCCGCAAGCTACAGATGCAACGGCCAACTGGATTGTCATTAAGGTTCCAGCCCACAAAGCTGGACCAAAACCATGTAAATCAAAGTTCATGGGTTATTTGTTTCTATGAGTGCGTTTTTTCGCTATCGAGCCGTTATAGTTCATCAGCTCGCCTATGGTTAACTGGTGGCGCAGTTAGTGAAGGCACCAGCAGCACTGGGCGCTGATACCTTCGAGAGTTACTGCAACTAAGCGATAGTGATTAATAAATACTGAACGGGAAATACTTATCGTTAATCTTCTGATAGGTACCATCGGCCAGAATTTCCGCTAAGGCTTTGTTGAGCCGTTCGCGCAACTGATCATTGCCTTTGCGTACTGCAATACCAATTAAATCATCTTCAAAAACAGGTTCACCCTTAAACTCAAAGTCTTTGCCGGCTTCGCTTTCTACCCATTCCCAGTTAACAAACTTATCCGCCAACACGGCATCCAAACGCCCTGTAGCCAGATCCAGGTAGGCGTTTTCATTGGTATCATACAGCTTGATATCCACATTACGTCCATGATTATCTTCTAACCATTCACC
Source organism: Gammaproteobacteria bacterium DTU040 (assembly GCA_001513435.1). Lineage (GTDB taxonomy): Bacteria > Pseudomonadota > Gammaproteobacteria > Pseudomonadales > Pseudomonadaceae > Thiopseudomonas > Thiopseudomonas acetoxidans. Next base: position 4,794 of record LFTS01000085.1, on the reverse strand, counting down.
GGCAATAGTAGCGCGCTGTGCACCAATTACTTTGCCTTTTAAGCCCGCCGCATCCACTTTAAAATCGGATTTTTTTGGCGCAATAAACTGCAAACCATTGCTGTAATAATAATTAGTAAAATCCACCGCCACTTTGCGCTCTTCGGTAATGGACATCGAAGCAATCAAGAAGTCGAATTTTTTAGCATTCAACGCGGGAATAATTCCATCCCAGTCTGAGGTGACTACCGAACATTCCACCTGCATTTTTTCACACAATGCATGGGCAATATCCAAGTCAAAACCTACCACATTTCCGTCATTATCAATCAGGTTAAAAGGGGGGTAAGCGCCTTCTGTACCTATGCGTAATTTTTCTGCAGCTAATGCAGAACCGGTGAGTATTAAGCTGGCCGCTGCAGCCAAAAGTATTTTCTTGTAGTTTTTCATTTTAAGACCTCAAAGGTAGTGACTCGACATAAACTGTCTGCAGCGCTCGGATTGCGGCTGCTCAAACACCTGCTCAGGTGTGCCTTGCTCTTCTATCAATCCCTGATGGAAAAACACTATTTGGTTCGAAACCTGTCTCGCGAAATTAAGCTCATGGGTCACCAGCAACATAGTGCGCCCCTCTTCTGCTAAGCCGCGGATAACACCCAACACCTCTTGCACCATTTCAGGGTCAAGCGCGGAAGTAGGCTCATCAAATAAAATAACCTTCGGCTGCATTGCTAAGGTTCGTGCTATGGCAGCGCGTTGCTGTTGCCCGCCAGACAACTCATTAGGATAGCTGTACCGTTTATCTGCAATACCCACTTTGGCCAGCAGAGCTTCGGCTGTTTCTATGGCTTCGGCCTTGGATTGCTTGAGCACGCGACGCGGCGCCTCAATCAGGTTATCCAGCACTGACATATGCGGCCACAGATTAAAACTCTGGAAAACAAAACCAACCTGGGTGCGTAAACGGTTGATTTGTTGGTTACTGACAGCCTGCAACGCCCCGGCTTTGTCCGCTTTAAGCTGCAATTGCTCACCAGAGAAGTATATTTCGCCCTGATGTGGGCTTTCTAATAGGTTTAAACAGCGCAGAAACGTTGACTTACCCGAGCCGGAAGAACCCAAAATAGAAATCACATCTCCATCATGTGCGGCTAATGAAATTCCTTTTAAAACCTCTAGCTGGCCATAACTCTTATGTAAATCCCGCACCTCCAAGGCTGGAGTCGGCAATGTCATAAGCATACCTCGATAAAAATAATGCTGCGATAGTGCCAGCTTTCACTTCTTTTGCAAAGTTTTTTGCCTAAGCGATTCGTTTATATTTTTTTTTCGTGCATGCTGGCTTTAGGAGATAAACGCAAGCTACGTAAACTGCGCTTAACACTCTTCAAATGGTTAACCAATGCCGGACCACGCGCCATAGCCACACCCATAGCGAGCACATCAATCACCACTAAATGTGCTATGCGTGAGGTAAGTGGGGTATAAATCTCGGTATCTTCTTGTACATCTATAGCCAAATTAATAGTCGCCAACTCCGCCAGTGGTGTCTGGCTAGGGCATAGTGTTATTAATGTAGCACCTGTTTCATGCACCAGATTGGCTGTGGTAAGCAGGTCTTTAGAGCGCCCTGATTGTGATATGCAAATTGCCACATCACCGGGCTTTAGGGTAACTGCTGACATGGCTTGCATATGCGGATCGCTGTAGGCTGCTGCCGTTAACAGTAAACGGAAAAACTTATGCTGCGCATCTGCAGCCACGGCACCTGATGCACCAAAACCATAAAACTCAACTCGGGGCGCTTTTGCCATCACATCTATCGCTTGGGCTATGCTTTGTGTATCGAGCTTTTCGCGTACATCTATCAGGGTGTGTAAGGTTGTATCGAAGATCTTTAAGGCTACGTCTGTGATCGAGTCTTGCTCATGAATAGAAAACTGGCCAAAACTTGCGCCAGCAACCAAGCTTTGCGCCAACTTTAACTTTAGATCCTGAAAGCCCTGGCAACCCACTGCACGACAAAATCTCACTATGGTTGGTTCGCTAACGCCTACCACTGATGACAGTTCAGCCATTGAAATATGTATTACGGCAGCAGGATCGCTTAGCACATATTCCGCAACTTTCAGTTCGGACTTGCGTAGCTCAGTTTTACAATGTGCTATATGTTGTAACAGGTTCACTGGGTAATCTCTGTAGTAAGTATTGCATGTAGTAGTGCTGTAGTTATACTACAAAAACATCCCTATCGCACCTTAATCGCTTAAATAATAGACAAAAAAAACCGCCCCATATAGGAGCGGTTTTTTCTTAGCCTGGACTTAGAGCTTAGGACCAGCAGCGCGAATTGCATCTGAAACATCAAACTTCTTGAAGTTTTCGATGAACTTGCTGGCCAATTCTTTGGCCGCAGCATCATAGGCGTTTTGATCAGCCCATGTGTTGCGCGGATTCAGCAACTCAGTCTCAACACCTGGAACTGTCTTAGGCACATCTAGGTTAATAATTGGCAAATGCTCGGTTTCAGCTGAAGCAATGGCCCCACTCTGAATCGCCGCAATCACACCACGAGTTGTTGGAATGCTAAAGCGCTTACCAACACCGTAGCCGCCGCCTGTCCAACCTGTGTTAACCAAGTAAACCTTGGAGCCGAAGGCTTGGATACGCTTAATCAATAATTCAGCGTAAACGCCAGCTGGACGCGGGAAGAAAGGTGCGCCAAAGCAGGTTGAGAAGGTAGACTTAATACCGCCACCAGAACCCATTTCAGTTGAACCAACCAAAGCGGTGTAGCCGGATAAGAAGTGGTAAGCAGCCTGCTCGTTATTAAGAATAGAAACCGGCGGCAATACACCCGTTAAGTCACAGGTCAGGAAAATAATTGCGCTTGGTTCACCTGCACGGTTTTCGGCAGTCACTTTTTCTACGTTAGCCAGCGGGTACGCAGCACGGGTGTTCTGAGTCAGGCTGTCGTCTTCGTAATTTGGCTGACGCGCATCATCAAGAACAACGTTTTCCAGTACAGCGCCAAACTTGATGGCTTTCCAAATAACGGGCTCATTCTTTTCTGACAGGTCAATACACTTAGCGTAGCAACCGCCTTCAATATTAAATACAGTGCCCACACCCCAGCCGTGCTCGTCATCACCAATCAGGTAGCGACTCTCATCTGCTGACAGGGTGGTTTTACCTGTACCTGACAAACCAAAGAACAGCGTAGTATCGCCTTCTTCACCTACGTTAGCGGCACAGTGCATAGGCAGCACATCGTGCTCTGGTAGGAGGAAGTTTTGTACGGAGAACATGGACTTCTTCATTTCACCGGCGTAACGCATACCAGCAAGCAATACTTTCTTAGCGGCAAAGTTAATCATTACTGTACCGTCTGAATTGGTACCGTCACGCTCAGGTACACACTCGAAGAACGGTGCGTTGATGATTTGCCACTCTTGCTTGTTAGATGGGTTGTAGCTTTCTGGAGTAATGAACAAGCAGCGGCCAAACAGGTTGTGCCAAGCCGTTGTTGTAGTCATTTTTACGGGCAGATAATACTTTGGGTCTGAACCTACGTGTACATGGGATACAAAGCTATCGCGTTCTGCAACATAAGCTTCTACACGCGCCCATAGCGCATCAAATACGCTTGGTTCGATTGGGCGGTTTACACCACCCCAAGAAATTTGGCTTTCAGTGCTAGGCTCTTTAACAATAAAGCGGTCTGCTGGTGAGCGACCTGTGCGGTGACCTGTTTCTACGACCAATGATCCATTATCAGCCAACTTACCTTCGCCACGACTAATGGCTTCTTCAATAAGTTGTGCTGGGCTAATATCAGTGTACACAGCTGGGTTTGCTTGCGTCATGTATTTCCAACGGCTGTAGCCGAGTCCTCCAAAAAAATGTAGTGATCTGATACGAGCACTACAATAGATAAAAACTACGTATAATTATGCCAGATTATTATTATTAATGCACTGTTGAAAGCTGACTATTTACTGACTGCTGACTGAATATTTTCGTCACATCTTGCGCATTAAACTTATACTTTTGATTGCAAAACTGGCAGTCAATCTCAATACAGCCATCCTGCTCGTCTAATAACTTCTCTACGTCTTCCCGACCTAAGCTTTGTAAAGCATTGCCGGAACGTTCCTGCGAACAACTGCATTTAAAGGTTAAATGCTGTGTAGCAAATAACTCTAAATTCTCTTCGTGATACAACCGATACAAGATTGCTTGATTGCCTAGACCTAACAACTCTTCAGCAGTAAGGGTTTGCGCCAGTGTAGTTACGTGCTGCCAACTCGCCTGCCTTGCCTCTTCATCAACGATAACTTCAGCGGGTAACTGCTGTAACAACAAGCCACGCGCCCTACGGCCATCCGCATGCAGAATAAACAACGATGGCAACTGCTCAGAACTAGAAAAGTATCCTTCTAGGCAGCTAGCTATGTTTTCACCGGCCAAACTGACCACGCCCTGATAACGCTGACCTTGTTTGGGTTCAATCGTAATCGCCAACACACCATCTGGCATCATGTCAGGCAAGCTAGCCCCCGCTGCAATCTGCGTCTCTTCATAACGAGCAATGGCACGCATTTCACGATTACTGGAGCATTCCACCATTAATAACGGCACCGCACCCGATGAGCGCGCCTGCAAAATTAACAAACCATCAAACTTAACGGTGCTGATCAATAAAGCCGCTGCAGCCATGAACTCGCCAAGCAACGTTGATACTGGCTCTGGATAATCATGCTTAGCCAAAACATGCGCATAGCTTTCCTCTAGGCAAACAAGCTCGCCCCGCAC
>LFTS01000045.1 GCA_001513435.1 Gammaproteobacteria bacterium DTU040 | reverse complement strand
GGTAGCGCCAGCTCCACCAGAGGTAGCCATAAGGCGCGGCTGCACTGTTTAAGCCAAGGCAGATGCGCCAAAGTATGCTTAATTGTATCTGGCTGTTGATTACCTAGCGTGGCAAGCAGTACAGCTTGCGGATCACTCTCATGGACGATCAAGAGTGCATAAATAACCTGTGCTGCTTGTTGCGGACTGTGCAGAGCTGTTTCTATGTTTTCTGGCAGCTGGGCAATGAGTTGTTGGGCATAATCAATATGCGCTTGATCTACAACACCAATACTGTCGCGTATGGCTTCTGGTGTGATAGCAAAACCTGCAGCAGCAGGATGGGCAGAAGTGGTTGAAGTTGTTTGCACGGTTGATTTTTGCAGCGCTCTGAATGCTGGGTCAATGCGTGCGATGCGCTCTTGGATAGGCGGGTGAGTGGCCATAAAGCCGGCTACGGCTTGACCAAAAAACATATGACTGGCTTGTTCAGCATTGGGTGTTTTCAGTAGGGTGGCATCAATGCCGGCGATTTTTTTAAGCGCACCAGCGATGCCATGCGGGTTCCGGGTAAATTGCACGGCAGCGGCATCTGCTAAGAACTCACGTTGGCGTGAAACAGCGGACTTAATCAGGTTGCCAAAAAATATGCCAATGTAACCAATGATAAAAAGCGCTAAACCAAAAGAAATCAAAGCGATTTGAGCTCTGGCATCGTTGTTACGGCTTCTGACCGTTCTGACACGCATCATCACGCGACCAATTAAAGCAATAATCAGAATTCCGTGCAAAATGCCCATCAAGCGAAGATTTAGGCGCATATCCCCATTAAAGATGTGGGAAAACTCATGACCTATCACGCCTTGCAGCTCATCGCGGCTGAGTTGCTCAAGACAGCCGCGAGTTACGGCAACAACTGCTTCGCTGGGTCGGCTACCGGCGGCGAATGCATTAATCGCGGTTTCGTCATCCATCACATAGACTTTGGGTACGCTAATGCCTGAGGCGATTGCCATTTCATCGACTACGTTCAGCAAGCGTTGCTCGAGTAAGTCAGTGGTTTCACGCTGCACCAGCCGAGCGCCCATCGCTTCCGCTACAGCTGAGCCGCCCCCTGTACTGAGCTGGGAGATTTTATACAGGCTGCCGGAGCTAACCAGCAGTAGCGTGCCGGCACTCACCCAAAATAGCAGTTTAGGGTGCCAGTAATTGCCAGACTCGTATGCAAATGCCACTAAGAACAGCAGGTATATCGAGGCAATAATCATGCACACAGCCACAATAAAAAGCACGACCAGTAGTTTACTGTTCGTGCGTGCGCGCTCTTGAACCTTAAAGAAGTCCATAGGCGTAAGTTATCGCTCGGCTAGTCAAATTTAACTTTAACGGCTTGGCGCGCCTCGGGGCTTTCAATTTCCAGCATCTGCGCTGCTTTAAAACCAAAGTTATTGGCGATGATATTGTTAGGGGCTGACTCACGCTTAATGTTATAGGACATTACCGCATCGTTATAGGCTTGGCGCGCAAAGGCAACGCGGTTTTCAGTGCTGGATAGTTGTTCAGTGAGCTGTTGCATGGTTTGGTTGGCCTTAAGGTCTGGGTAGGCCTCAGCCAAAGCAAAAAATCGTCCCATGGCCGCGCCGAGCATGCCTTCTGCACCTGAAAGAGAGCGTATAGCTGAGCCATCGGTAGGATCGCTACTGGCTTTTTTAGACGCGCTTTGTGCCTGATTGCGGGCATTGATAACGGCTTCTAGGGTTTCACGCTCGTGTTTAAGGTACGTTTTTGCGGTTTCTACTAGATTGGGAATAAGATCGTAACGGCGCTGCAGCTGCACATCGATC
>LFTS01000287.1 GCA_001513435.1 Gammaproteobacteria bacterium DTU040 | reverse complement strand
GCATTCTCAAGAAGTGGGGCGACTTGTTTAAGGCGTGCAGCGTCGGCTTCTTGCCACTCAAGGAAACGGCTACGTTCCTCGAGACTGGCGACATCCAAGCCGACTCGTTTAATTAGAGCAGTCAGTTCGTCTTGCGAAAACATAATAGAGCTACCCTTGTTCACCTACCTATAAAAATAAAAAGCCCTTGCTAGAGAGCGGTTGCTTGCTGGTTTTCGTTAGCTTGATAACAAGTGTATTCTGAAAATACAGGAGTAAAATCTGATCCACATCAAGATAATATCAGTGTGCCACTATATGGCTAGGCGCTCAGTTGTGCAAGGCGGGTTTTTAAATAGGTATTGGTAAGCTAAGCTGTTGTTTTCAAAGGCTGCTTAAACACTGCTTAAGCTGGCTGGCTAGCTCCTGTAACAATTGCTCATAGTTTTGTGCCTGTACGCCGAGCACATCTACTTCTTGTAATTGAATGGGCAAGTCTTTGCTGAGACTAAAGGCAAGGCGCGGTGGTGCAGGTGGTTCTGTGAAAATACAGCTAGGACCAGCTTGCTCAAGGCGTTGACGCATTTGTTGCAAGTGACGGGCGCCTGGCTGAACCTCAGCATTAATAGCCAGTACGCCGCCGTGCTGCAGGCCGTAAGCCTGCTCAAAATAGTTAAACGCTTCATGGAAAACAAAAAAGTTTTTATCTTGCACCTCGGCAAGCAGCTGCGCTAATTCATTATCTAGAGTTTTCAGACGTTGCTGAAAAGCGGCTAGGTTGTTTTGGTAGACTGCCGCGTGCTGTGCATCTAAACGACTTAAATCAGCCGCCATGCGTTCAGCGATAACCCGTGCGTTGGGGATCGACAGCCACAGGTGTGTATCGAGCCCACCCGGTTGGTGATGATGGTCATGTTCATCATGGTGCTCGTGATCATCTTCTTCATCTTCATGTTCTGCTGTGTAATACAGCAGCTGTAGATTGGGCAGGCTTTGTATGGCGATGCTGGCTTGCTGGTGTTGCTTGGCCAACGCAGTTAAGAAGTTTTCCATGTCTGGGCCAATCCAATAAAACAGCTCAGCCTCAGCTAAACGTTTTCTATCTGATGGACGCAAGCTAAACGAGTGCGGTGATGCGCCGGGTGGCAACAATACTTGCGCTTGGCCCTGTTCACCCTGAATGGCTTGGGCGATAAGTTGCAATGGCTTAATGCTGGTGAGGATATTTACCTGTGCTTGAGCGGCTGTACTGCAGACAATCAATAAAAAAGTAGCCAATAAACGGGCCATGCGCTGGTCTCCAAGGAAAGAATTGTTATATCATAACATTACTTTTTGTTGAGTTAGCAAGAGATATGCAGAAAAAATATTCCTTTTGTGTGGCCAGTGGGCATCAGCAGTGTATTGATGATGCGCTGAACATTGCTCAGGTCATGTGCGATGAAGAACAGCTTCGTCTTACCCCTTTACGCAAGCGTGTGTTGGAGCTGGTGTGGCAAAGTCACCAGCCTATGGGCGCCTATGACATTTTGGCGCAGCTGACGTCTGAAGAGGGTCGTCCAGCCGCACCCCCGACTGTGTATCGTGCGTTAGATTTTTTATTGGAACATGGTCTGATTCATCGAATTGCCTCGCTCAATGCGTTTATCGGATGCGCTTATCCGCAACAACCCCATCAGGCACAGTTTCTTATTTGCCGCTTATGCAGGTTTGCCAGAGAGCTGCCCCATAGTGCTATCGATGCGGCGATTGCCGACGAAGCCCACAAAGCAGGTTTTACGGTAGAAGGGCAGGTGATTGAAGTTTTTGGCCTGTGCGCCCCTTGTCAGGCTGAGTTATGAGCACAGAATTACTGCGTATTGAGCAAGGTCGCTTGAGCTTTGCTGGCCAGCTAGTGCTGGAGGATATTGATTTTACTCTACACAAAGGTGAAATTGTCACGCTGGTCGGCCCTAACGGCTCAGGTAAAACCACCTTGGTGCGTGTGTTGCTGGGTTTGTTGCAGCTAGATACAGGCACTGTATGGCGCGCACCTAAGTTACGCATTGGTTATATGCCGCAAAAACTTGCGGTACATGAAACCATGCCGTTAAGTGTGTGGCGCTTTTTACGCTTAGTGCCCGGCGTGAGCTTGGTGCAAATTGAAGCTGCACTCACTGAAGTGGGCGCTTTAAAGGTTCTTAATAGCCCGCTGCAGCGTATTTCCGGTGGTGAATTACAGCGCGTGCTGCTGGCGCGGGCATTGTTGCGTAAACCGCAGCTGCTGGTGTTGGATGAGCCGGTGCAAGGGGTGGATGTGAATGGCCAGCTGGAGCTGTATAGCTTGATTGGTCAGTTGCGCGAACGCTACGGCTGTGCAGTGCTGATGGTGTCGCATGATTTGCATTTGGTGATGCGCGCTACCGATCGGGTGCTCTGTCTAAATCGCCATGTCTGTTGTTCGGGCTTGCCTGAGCAGGTCAGTCATGATCCTGCCTTTATTGAGCTGTTTGGCACGCAAGCGGCGCAAGATTTAGCGGTTTACCACCACCAGCACGATCACGCTCATGACTTGCATGGCTGCGTATTAACTGACGAACAACACAACCACGGACCGGACTGCAATCATGCCTGATTTTTTACTTTATGCGTTGGTGGCGGGATTGGCGTTGGCATTGGTGGCAGGGCCTTTGGGCGCTTTTGTGGTCTGGCGGCGTATGGCCTATTTTGGCGATACGCTGTCGCACTCAGCGCTGTTTGGTATTGCGCTGGGCTTGTTGTTGGATATTCACTTAGGGTTAGCGGTGG
>LFTS01000051.1 GCA_001513435.1 Gammaproteobacteria bacterium DTU040 | reverse complement strand
AGGAGTAAGGTGTCTATGCAAACCAGCGCAGAGCTGACATGGCAGCAAGATGAGCAGACGCCCTGTTTGCTGGTGGCTGGGCATTGGACATTACATACGCGCAAACCTGAGGTGATCGAAGTTTGGCGGCAAGCAGGACGATTACCCAAGCAGGTTCGGTTGCAGATTGAAGTGGCAGAGTGGGACTCAAGCCTGCTGGCGCTGATTCGCCGGGTGCAGCGGCTGGCTGAGCAAGAACAAATCGGCTTGGATATTCAAGGTTTGACTGAAGGCATGCAGCGTCTATTAGAGATGGCCGCAACCCCTTCAACTCAGGTGCAAGTTGAAACAACCCCTGACTATAGCTGGCTGACCCGTTTGGGGCTTAGTGCGTTTGCATTAGCTGCCATGCTAGAGCGCAGCGCTACCTTTTTAGGTGAGGTGGCGCTAAGTGCTGCACGCGTGCCCTTTGGTCGAGCACGGATGCGCAAAATGGATTTCTGGCATGCATTTCAACAGTGTGGCCCGGGTGCATTGCCTATCGTGGCACTGATCGCGGTCTTGGTGGGTTTGATTTTGGCCTTTGTCGGTGCTGTACAGTTGGAAGCTTTTGGCGCGCAAATATACATTGCCAACATGGTGGCGATTGGCATGACTCGTGAAATGGGTGCGCTGATGACCGCGGTAATTATGGCCGGTCGAACCGGTGCTTCCTATGCCGCCGAGTTAGGCAGTATGCAGGCCAATGAGGAAGTTGATGCGCTGAAAACCTTTGGTTTTCCACCGTTAGAGTTTTTAGTCTTGCCCAGAGTGTTAGCGCTGCTGGTGAGCATGCCGATTTTAACCTGCTTTGCTGATGCCTTAGGGATTCTGGGCGGCTTTATTATTGGTTATGGTTTATACGATATTTCGGCGATTCAATACCTTAATCAAAGTCTGCAAATGGTTTCTACCACCGATTTTTTTATTGGGCTATTTAAGAGCGTTATTTTTGCAATGCTGATCGGCTTGATTGGTTGTTACTACGGGTTAAACAGTGGTCGCAATGCTCAAGCAGTAGGACAGGCGACCACTAAAGCGGTTGTGAGCATTATTGTGGCATTGGTCGTGAGTGATGCACTGATTACGATTATTTGCACTAGGCTGGGGATCTAAGCATGACGGATGTGGTGTTGCAGGCCAAAGATCTAAGTGCAGGGTACGGCGAACTTGTCATTCAGCGCGATCTCAACTTTAGCATTCGCAAAGGCGAAGTCTTTGTGGTGATGGGTGGCAGCGGTTGTGGAAAAAGTACGTTGCTACGCCATTTAATCGGTTTGCAAGCGCCGCTGGCAGGACAGATTTTATTCCAAGGGCGTGATTACTGGGCGCAAACTGAGGATAAGCGTGCTGAGTCACAGCAACACTTTGGTGTGCTGTATCAAAATGCTGCCCTATGGGGAGCAATGACTCTAGAAGAAAATATTTGCCTGCCGCTAGAAACGTGGCGGCCTAACCTGAGTCAGGCTGAACGAAGTGAGCTGGCGACCATTAAACTGTCATTAGTGGGTTTGGCAGGTTGTGAGCAGCTGTATCCGGCTGAGCTGTCTGGTGGCATGCGTAAGCGCGCCGCGCTGGCGCGTGCGTTGGCATTGGACCCGCAAGTGTTGTTTTTTGATGAGCCATCTGCTGGGCTGGATCCGCTAAGCTCTATGGCTTTGGATGAGCTTATCTTACAATTGCGTGACACACTGGGCGCCAGTATTGTGCTGGTTACCCATGAGTTGCCCAGTATTTACCGAGTCGCGGATACCTGTTTGTTTTTAGACAATCAAACCCGCACCCAGATTGCTTTGGGTACGCTCGATGAGCTGCTAAATGATGGGCCGGACGTGGTTCAGCGATTCTTAAAGCGCACAGAGCAAATTGAAAAGAGAGACTCACAATGAGCCAACCTAGAAAACCTTTTTTAATTGGTGTGTTTATTTTTGCTGGCATAGCGCTATTTGTTGCTGGGCTATTAATCATGGCACGTGACAATGTGTTTAGCCGTCCCGTGGAATATGTGGTGTATTTTACTGGTGCTTTGGATGGGCTGGATGTGGGAGC
>LFTS01000069.1 GCA_001513435.1 Gammaproteobacteria bacterium DTU040 | reverse complement strand
GTGCTCAATCACGCCAGAACTTAACCTTTATGACCGCGACTGGCCGATTTGGACCTATCAGGCGCAGCAGCCGCCCGCCAAGTTTGCCTTTGATGATGACAGCCGTCGCGGGAAAGCAATCGACTCGCTGGTGTCTGCCGGTTGCATCATTTCTGGGGCCAGTATTAAGCGTTCGGTTATCTCCAGTGGTTGCCTTATACACAGCTATACCAGTATCACCAACTCAGTGCTATTACCCAAAGTAGAGGTAGGCAGACATTGTCGGATTCAAAACGCTATCATTGACAAGGGAGCGAAGATTCCCAATGGCACAATCATAGGTGAAGATCGAGAGCAAGATGCGAAACGTTTTTTAGTTGATGAAAATGGTTTGGTTTTGGTAACGCCGGAAATGCTTGGCCAAAACGAGCGTTTTACGCGATAGATATCCTTATATAAGTTTAAGCAGTCCGGTGTTGGCGACTGTTAGGGGGAACATCAAGTGGGTGAGCAACAGAAAATAAAATTAGTTCTGTGTTGGCATATGCACCAACCACATTATCGTGATGGTATGGATGGCGAGTATCGTTTACCTTGGGTGTACCTGCATGCCATTAAAGATTATACCGATATGGTGGCGCACCTAGAAAACTGCCCAAATGCAAAAGTGGTGGTCAACTTTGCTCCTGTGTTGCTGGAACAACTAGATGATTACGGTGGGCAAATGGCTGGCTGGCTGGAAAGAGGTCAGCTCATGCAGGATTGGCTGCTCAATATTGTCGCTGGGGCGCTGCCTATTCCTGCTGATGTGCCAGGGCGCAAAAAAATTATTGATGCCTGTCAACGCTGTCATGCGCCGACCATTATCGATACGCTGCCCCCGTTTCGTTACTTAACCGAAATAGCCCAAAATTATATGCATGACGCTCAAGCCTATGAGCAAATGTTGTTATATCTTAATGATGGTTTTTTTCGTGACCTATTGATGTGGTATCACCTAGCATGGATGGGACAAAGCCTGCGCATAAGCGATAGTCGTATTCAGAACCTGATGGATAAAGCGCATGGCTTTACCGAGGTCGATCAGCGAGTGCTGGTGCAAATAATAAAGGATGCAGTGACGGGTATTATTCCCCGTTATCGGGCGCTGTTGGAGTCAGGTCAAATAGAGTTGTCGACCACGCCCTACGGACATCCTATTGTACCGTTACTTCTAGACTTTGATTCCATGCGTGAGGTAATGCCTAACGCACCAGGTCCACAGTACGACAACTATCCTGGTGGTTTGGAACGTGCGCGTTGGCATATGCAGCATGGTCTGGATATATTTGAAGAGCACTTTGGGCAGCGGCCCAAGGGCATTTGGCTGTCTGAAGGCGCTGTCAGTATTGCTGCTATTGATTTGCTGGATGAGTTCGATGTGAGCTGGACCGCAACAGGACAAGGCGTATGGGCTAACTCCTGCAGAAACGCTGGTACAGCTTTACATGGTGTGCGCTGTGATCAAGCCTATTACCGACCAGTACGTTATGCCGAACAAAAATGCGCCATGTTCTTTCGCGATGACGGGCTGTCAGATTTAATTGGTTTTCATTACAAAAGCTGGAAAGTTGAGGACGCGGTAAATAATTTCGCTCAGCACCTAGTCAACATTAGCAACTACTTAGGGGCTAAAGCCTCTGAGCATGTAGTGAGTGTGGTGTTGGATGGGGAAAACGCATGGGAGTATTACGCTAACAACGCTAATGATTTTTTATCAGCGCTATATAAAAAACTTGCTACGCATCCGCGTATTGAGCTGACTACCTTTAGTCAGGCGCTTAAGCAGGGCGCAGCAGTTACAAGCTTGCCCGTACTTACGGCCGGAAGCTGGGTCTATGGTTCATTTTCGACATGGATTGGCGAGCAGGATAAAAACCTTGGCTGGGATATTCTGGTTGAAGCGAAATTGGCCTATGACCGCGTGAAGGCAAGTAATCGCTTAACTGAGGATGAGTTAGCCGCAGCTACAACGCAGTTGGCAATTTGCGAGGGTTCAGACTGGTTTTGGTGGTTTGGTGATTATAACCCAGCAGAAAGTGTCAGTGACTTTGAGCTGCTGTATCGTCATCACATTGAAAAACTGTATCAGTTGCTGGGTGAAGAACCTCCTGAAATTTTACAACAACCCATCTCTTCAGGTGGTGGCAGCATGGAAAACTCCGGCACGATGCGCCGTAGCTAATTAATAGTACACATTAAGGATATAAGAGGTACGTGATGACAGTCCGAACAGCAGGAGTACTTTTACACCCCACATCTTTGCCCAACGGTGTGTTGGATGATAATGCTTGGTGGTTTTTAGACTGGATGCAGAAATCCGGACTGTCTATTTGGCAGGTATTGCCATTAACAGCACCGCACGATGATTTATCGCCCTACCATAGTTTGTCAGCTTTCGCTCTGAATCCACGGCTTTTGCCTACAGACTGGGAAGAACGGTTGGAAGAACGTGATTTTGCTAAATTTTTGGCGCAGCCGCCCTTATGGCTGGAAGACTATGCTTTATTTATGGTGCTGCGTGAGAAATTCCACCACAGCGCCTGGTCAGCTTGGCCCTCCGTCTATCGCTTGCGTGAACCTAAAGCCCTGCAGCAAGCAGCTGAAGAGCACCACGATCGTTTATTACATTTCAAAAAAGAACAGTTTGGTTTGCTATCCATCTGGCATGAGCTCAAACAGGATGCCAATAGCAGAGGTATAAAAATTTTTGGTGATATGCCGATTTTTGTCGCCTATGACAGTGTTGAGGTGTGGAAACAGCCTGAGCAATTTAAGCTGGATGAGAACCTAAACCCGACAGTAGTCACGGGAGTGCCGCCAGATTATTTTTCCGAAACAGGTCAACGTTGGGGTAACCCGCACTATAACTGGCCGGTTATGCAGCAGGATAACTTTAAGTGGTGGTGTTGCCGTATCGAGGCAGCACTGGAGTTGTTTGATTTAGTACGCATTGATCACTTTCGCGGCTTGGAAGCCAGCTGGGAAATTGATGTGAATGAACCCACGGCTATCAATGGGCGTTGGGTTAAGGCACCGGGCGCACAGCTGCTTGAGCGCTTGCAACAAGTGTTCCCTTCGCTGCCGTTAGTCGCTGAGGACTTGGGGGTTATTACGCCGGAAGTCATTGCTTTGAAGGAGCAGTTTAACTTGCCGGGCATGTCGGTCTTGCAGTTTGGTTTTAGCGGATTGCCAGATAATCCGCATGCTCCTGATGCGCTTGTGCCCAACTCGGTGGTGTATACCGGTACTCATGACAACGATACCACTCTAGGCTGGCTGCACAGCTTACATCCCGGTACGCGTGAGTGGATGCTGAGCCAAGTTGCACAGGACGTTAAAGAAATGCCTTTGGCACTGATAGTGACAGGACTGCGTTCAGTGGCTGAGCGGGTTATCGTTCCTATGCAGGATTGGCTGGGATTGGGTTCCGAGCATCGGATGAACACACCAGGCACCACAGAAAATAACTGGCATTGGCAGTTTCAATGGTCGCAATTGCCCGAAGGGCTGGATCAGCGTATTCGTTACTGGGTAGAGCAATCAGGCCGACTGCCCAGCTAAAGTAGGTGAAGTAATGATAGATAAAGCATTAGTAGAGCGCTTAGAGCAGGGACGCTTACATGATCCCTTTCAAATTCTAGGAGTCCACTCTGTAGGTAAAGAGTGGGAAATTCGCGTCTGGATGCCTACTGCTAAGCAAGTACGGCTTGAAAATAGATTCCCTATGCAGCGTTTAACCGATAGCGGTTTATTTACGTTGACACTCAACAGTACAGAATTAAATGCCTTGCCACGCCACTATGATGTGCACTGGGACGATTATAATGGCGCAGTATATAGCCAAGTATCTCCGTATTCTTTTGAGCCTTTATTAGGTGAGCTGGATTTGCACTTATTTGCAGAGGGCCAACACTGGCAAATCTATGAGCACCTAGGAGCGCAGAGCAAGACCATCGATGGCATTTCAGGCGTGCAATTTGCCGTCTGGGCGCCCTCGGCAGAGCGCGTATCCGTGGTTGGTGATTTTAACGGCTGGCATGGTTTTCGTCACCCTATGCGCAATCGCGGTGGTTCGGGTGTGTGGGAGCTCTTTATTCCCGGTATGGGACAGGGTGATAAGTACAAGTTTGAAATCCGCAACAGCACCACAGGTGATGTGTTTAGTAAAGCTGACCCCTATGCGCGCGGCATGGAAATGCGCCCACAAACGGCGTGTTATGTCTTTGACTCGCAGCATCAATGGCAGGATCAGAGTTGGCTTGAGCGGCGTGCTAGTTTTGATTGGCCGCATAAACCCGTTAGTATTTACGAAGTGCATCTTGGTTCATGGCAGCGCAATGATGCCGGTGGTTTTTTAAACTATCGTGAAATCGCGCATCGTTTAGTTGAGTATGTGGTGTGGATGGGTTATACCCATATTGAGTTGATGCCTATTACCGAGCACCCACTGGATGCCTCTTGGGGTTACCAAACATCCGGCTATTTTGCACCGACCAGCCGTTTTGGCTCACCAGATGATTTCCGTTATTTTGTCGACTATTGCCACCAACATAACATCGGTGTGTTTTTGGATTGGGTACCTGCACACTTCCCTAAAGATTTTTTTGCTTTAGCCCGCTTTGATGGTACAGCACTTTATGAGCATGCCGATGCACGCTTGGGCGAGCATCGCGACTGGGGTACCTATATTTTCAATTTTGGTCGTAACGAAGTGCGTAACTTTTTAATCGCCAATGCACTGTACTGGCTTAAAGAGTTCCATATCGATGGCTTGCGTGTGGATGCCGTCGCCTCGATGCTGTACTTGGACTATTCACGTAAGGAGGGCGAGTGGCTGCCCAATAAGTATGGTGGTCGCGAAAATCTGGATGCTATTGCCTTTTTGCAGCAGCTTAATGCCGAAGTGCATAGCCAGCATCCTGGCACTTTAGTAATGGCAGAAGAATCTACTTCATGGCCGATGGTTTCGCGTCCCACATGGATGGGCGGCCTAGGTTTTTCGATGAAGTGGAATATGGGTTGGATGAACGACACCTTGGAATACTTTGCTAAGGACCCGATTTACCGTCCATACAGCCACAACAAGCTCACTTTCAGCCAGATTTACGCGTATACGGAAAACTTCATACTGCCGTTTTCTCATGATGAAGTGGTGCACCTGAAGGGTGCATTGGCGCAGAAAATGCCGGGTGATGATTGGCAGAAAATGGCTAACCTACGCGTATTACTCAGCTATCAATGGTTACACCCGGGCAAAAAACTGTTGTTTATGGGCTGTGACTTTGGTCAGTGGACTGAGTGGGATGAGTCGGTGGGCTTGCCGTGGCAGCTAGCGGATTACCCGAATCACCGCGGTGTTATGCAGCTCGTACGTCGGCTTAATCAGCTCTATCAAACCGAAGAGGCACTGCATAAATACGACTTTGAACCACGAGGTTTTAGCTGGATAGACTGTCATGACCACAACCAATCCACCTTAAGCTTTGAGCGTCATGCAGACGGTGAAACCCTAGTGTGTGTGTTTAATTTCACCCCAGTGCCACGCTACCGTTACCGTATTGGTTTGCCACAGGCAGGGCGTTACGAAGAAGTATTTAACTCAGATTCATACCTATATGGCGGGAGCAACTTAGGTAATGCTGGTGCTATCGACAGTCAAGATCATCCGTGGATGAATCGTCCTGTTTCGGCAAGTCTAACCTTGCCACCACTGGGTTGTGTGATTTTTAAACGTGTAAGTTAGATACATTTTTAATGCGTATAAGGCTTGTTTTTTTAAGGAATTTTAAACTGGAATACAGATGAATATTTTATTTGCAACATCAGAAGCACATCCTTTAATAAAGACGGGAGGGTTAGCAGACGTATCAGGCAGCTTACCCAAGGCCATGAGCCAACTTGGTCATAATGTACGCTTGATCATGCCAGCCTATCAGGCCGTGTTAGACAAATATCCTGAGCAGCAATTGCTGGCGCATTTTGCTGTAGGCGGTGCAGGGCGCTTACTTAACGTGCGCGTGCTGAGTGTGCAGGTGCCAGAAGTTGGTACTGAGGTGCTTCTGTTAGATATTCCAGAATTGTTTCAACGCCCCGGTAATCCATATATAGCTCACGACGGCAAAGACTGGTGGGATAACGGTGAGCGGTTCGCGGTTTTCTCGCGAGCGGTGGCTGAGGTTGCTATGGACCGGGTAGGGCTGAATTGGCGTGCTGATGCTGTGCATGTCAATGATTGGCAAACCGGTTTGGTGGCCGCATTTTTAAGCGAAGAAGCCCAGCGTCCTAGAACGATATTCACCATTCATAATATGGCCTATGCGGGCTACTTCCCTAAGTCTTTATTCGACAGCATGTGGATGCCTCTACAGTGGTGGACTGCTGAAGGCGTTGAGTATTACGGGCAAATATCCATGCTTAAGGCGGGCATTATGTATTCAGATTGGGTAACTACGGTCAGCCCAACCTATGCACAAGAAATTTGCACCACTGAATACGCCTATGGTTTTGCCAAAATAATGCAACAGCGCCGGGCTGAAGGCCGCTTAGTAGGCATTCTTAATGGCATAGATACGGAGCAGTGGAACCCGCAAACCGATCCATATATTAAATTTAATTATTCGGTGACTAGCGGCAGAGTCAGTCAAAAGAAACGTAACAAAGCAGCTTTGTTAGAGCAGCTTGGTGCAACCCAAATAGAGTTACGTCAAACTGAGCCGCTGATAGGCTTTATAGGCCGCTTGGTGACGCAAAAAGGTGTAGATCTCATCACTCAAGTCATTCCAGAGCTGCTCGAAAAGCAGGCGTTAAATTTCGTGTTGGTCGGTGCGGGT
>LFTS01000222.1 GCA_001513435.1 Gammaproteobacteria bacterium DTU040 | reverse complement strand
CCTGAGACGTATTTGCCAAGTATTTATGAGCAGGAGCGTGTGGACCGCGTGATCGATCTATGCCAAGCAGAAGCCGAAAACTGCATGCGTCGTTTAGCGCGTGAGGAAGGAATTTTTTGTGGTGTATCATCCGGTGGTGCAGTGGCAGCGATGTTGCAGGTGGCGCAAGAAGTAGAAAATGCGGTGCTGGTGGCCATTATTTGCGATCGTGGTGATCGTTATCTTTCCAGTGGCGTATTCAATAGCGAGTCAATATGAAGCGGCAACAGCAAAGCGGGCTACGTTTTCAGCCAGCCCGTGGCGTGCAACAAACAGATTTGCCTGTTGGTAAAAAACAGCCGCTTAGTATTGAGCGTTTAGCTCATGATGGCCGAGGCATTGCTTTTCATGCTGGGCGCACCTGGTTCGTTAGTGGTGCTATGCCGGGTGAGCAGGTAGTCGCGCGAGTGTTGAGCGTACGCAACAAAATAGTAGAGGCGCAGGTTGTTGAGGTGCCGCAAGCATGCAGTAATAGGCAACAGCCTTTTTGTGCGGTGGCAGGGCGTTGTGGTGGTTGTACGTTGCAGCACATGCCTATTAATGAACAGCGCGAGTTCAAACAAGCTTACATTGCTGAGCAAATGCAACGCGCAGGGGTTGAGGTGGGGGAGTGGTTTGCTACCCTGCAAGGCAGTGAACAGGGTTATCGTCGCCGTACACGCATTGCAGTGAAGCCGAACAAACAGGGGCTGTTACAGGTGGGTTTTCGTGCCTTGGCCTCGCAGCAAATTGTTGAAACAACCCAGTGCCCAATTCTGGTTGAGCCTTTACAAAAACTGTATGCCGAACTTGTCCCCTTTATTAAAACGCTTAAGCAAACTAGAGCCATAGGGCATTTAGAGTTGTTTTGCGGTAATCAACCGGCATTGCTGGTGCGCTTAACCCAAGCACTTAACAATGAAGACCAACAACGGTTGCGTGATTTCTGTCAACAGCAGCACACTCAGCTCTGGTGGCAAACTCAGGCCGAGCCTTATCCAGACAATGAAGGTGATACCCTGTATTACGAGCTGCAACCCTATGATTTGCAGATTGATTATCAACCCGGTGACTTTGTGCAGGTAAACGCTGAGGTTAATTTAGCCATGGTGCAGCAAGCGCTTGCATGGTTGGATTTGCACAGCGATGATCAAGTGCTGGATTTATTCTGTGGTTTGGGCAATTTTAGTTTGCCGATGGCGCGCACTGTTGCCTCGGTGGTGGCGGTGGAGGGTGTTGAGTCGATGGTTAAACGCGCGCAACACACCGCTAAACGCCAAGGGTTTCAGCATGTTGAGTTCCATCATTTTGATTTATCCCAGCCCCTAAGCCAGGCTGCTTGGATGCAGCAAAAGTTTACCGTGGTTGTTTTAGATCCACCGCGTGAAGGTGCGGCGCAAGCAGTGGAGCAATTAACGAAAGTGGCTGCCAAAAAGATTTTATATGTATCCTGTAATCCTGCCACACTGGCTCGCGATGCTGCGGTATTACAGGCGCAGGGATACCAGCTTCAGCGTTTGGCTGCGCTGGATATGTTCAGTCAAACAGGGCATGTTGAAGCCATGGCTTTGTTTGTTCGTCAGTCGTTAAGTCGTTATTAAGGAAAACCTATGGTACAGGTTCGCTCACAACACCCACTTAATGCGGATGGTAGTATAGATTTGCCGCGTTGGGTCGCGCACCTACTGGAAGTGGATGAAGATTTAAACGCTGCTAATTTGTTGCAAGCGTGCGAGTTTGCCCGTGATGCAGAGCTTAAAGCGCATGCTGCACAAAATATTTGGCCAGATGGCAGCTCCAGCTTACAAGCCGGTCTAGAAATTGCGCAAATTTTGGTTGATTTAAAGCTCGACGAGGAAACTCTTATCGCCGCAATCTTGTACCGCACGGTGCGAGAAAATAAAGCGACTATCATGGAAGTAGAGCAGCAGTTTGGCAGCACAGTGGCTAAGCTGATTGATGGCGTGCTGCGCATGGCGGCAATTAGTGCCAGCTTAAACCCACGTCAATCGGTTGTGCTTAATGCCCAGGCTCAGGTAGAGAACTTGCGCAAAATGCTGGTGGCTATGGTTGATGATGTGCGTGTCGCATTGATCAAGCTGGCGGAGCGCACCTGTGCGATTCGAGCGGTGAAAAATGCGCCAGAAGACAAACGTTATCGGGTGGCGCGCGAGGTGTTTGATATCTATGCACCCTTGGCGCACCGCTTAGGTATTGGCCACATCAAGTGGGAGTTGGAGGATCTGTCGTTTCGCTACTTGGAGCCTGAGCAATATATGCACATTGCTGGCTTGCTGCATGAAAAGCGTATGGACCGACAGAACTTTATCCGCGATGTGGTACAGCAGCTTGAAACCGAAATGCAGGAAGCAGGAATAGAGGCGCAAATCAGTGGCCGAGTGAAACATATCTATTCCATTTGGCGCAAAATGCAGAATAAAAATCTGCGCTTTAGTGAGATTTATGATGTGCGTGCGGTACGTATTTTGGTGCCTGCAGTACGTGATTGCTACACCGTCTTAGGTATTGTGCACTCGTTGTGGAAGCACATTGCCCGCGAATTTGATGACTATATCGCCAACCCTAAAGAAAACGGCTACCGCTCGTTGCATACGGCGGTGATAGGGCCCGAAGGCAAGGTGCTAGAAGTACAGATTCGCACCACTGAGATGCACGAAGAAGCTGAGCTTGGAGTATGTGCCCACTGGCGCTACAAAGGCACTGATACACAGGGGCGTTCAGATCATTATGAAGAAAAAATTGCGTGGTTGCGCCAAGTGCTTGAGTGGCATGAAGAGTTGGGTGATATAGGTGGTTTGGCGGACCAACTGCAGGTCGATATAGAGCCCGATCGGGTCTATGTTTTTACCCCAGATGGGCATGCGATTGATTTGCCTAAAGGCTCTACGCCGCTGGATTTTGCCTACCGTGTGCATACTGAAATCGGGCACAATTGCCGTGGCGCAAAAATCAATGGCCGCATCGTGCCACTAAGCTATAACTTGAAAACCGGTGAGCAGGTTGAAATTATCACCGGTAAAAACGGTGCGCCCAGTCGTGACTGGCTCAATACCAACCTAGGTTACGTAAATACCGCCCGTGCCAGAGCTAAAATAGTACACTGGTTTAAGCTGCAAGACCGTGAACAGAATGTTGCAGCGGGTCGGCAAATGCTCGAGCGAGAACTCACTCGGCTGGCTTTAATGCCCGTTGACTTTGAGCAGCTAGCTGAGCGTTGCAATGTTAAAGCCAGTGAAGATTTGTTTGCGGCTATTGGTGCGGGAGATCTGCGCTTAGCTCATGCGGTTGGCTTGGCTCAGCAGCTGCAAGAAGGTGGCAGTCGTAGCCAGCACATCGAGCTTATTCCGCGCAAGCCCACCGTGCATACGAGCAGTCGTAGTGACGAAGTACGTATTGAAGGGGTGGGTAACCTGTTAACGCAGATGGCCGGTTGTTGCCAGCCTGTGCCGGGCGAACCTATTGTGGGTTATATCACCCAAGGACGTGGCGTCACCATTCACCGTCAAGACTGTCCGACCGTTTTACAACTCAGTGAGCGCGAGCCAGAGCGTGTCATTCAGGTGAGTTGGGGCAGTGAACCGGTTAAGACCTATCCGGTGGATGTGCTTATTCAAGCCTATGATCGCGCTGGTTTGTTGAGTGATATTTTGCAGGTGTTGTTTAACGAAAAAGTTAACGTGGTAGCGCTGAATACCAGCACCAGCAAGGAAGATGGCTCTGCATTAATAGAGTTGACGATTGAAGTGCCGGGCTTGGATATTCTAAGCCGTATGCTCGGCCGCATCGCTCAGCTGCCTAACGTGATAGAAGCGCGGCGTAAGCGCACCTAGTTTTTCGAGTAGAGCGTTAGTAACCCCTAACGCTCTATTGCTAACTGCAACTAATCCGCCCGCTTGGGTGATAGCAGCTCGATTTTATAGCCGTCTGGATCTTCAACGAACGCCAGAATGCTATTGCCGTGCATCATTGGGCCTGGCTCGCGGGTGATTTTACCGCCACGGGCACGAATGTCCTCACAGGCTTTGTACACATCGGGCACCTCTAGGGCGATATGTCCGTAGCCGTCACCCAGAACATAGCTAGTGGTGTCCCAGTTATGGGTTAGCTCAATCACGGCATTCTCTGCTTCGCTGCCATAACCAACAAAGGCAAGGGTGAATTTACCTTCGGGGTAATCTTTACGGCGCAGCAGTTGCATGCCTAAGACCTCAGTATAAAACGCCAGCGACTTGTCTAAATCGCCCACTCTAAGCATGGTGTGTAGAATACGCATGGTATGTCTCCTCATTCAAAAAAACAAAGCCCCAATGAAGGGGCTTTGTAATGATAGCTATGCAGTAAAATCAGCTGCAAGCCAATGTATTACAACAGGTTACGCCCTTTGCTGGCAGCAATGCGCAAGCGTAGTGCGTTGAGCTTGATAAAGCCCTCAGC
>LFTS01000107.1 GCA_001513435.1 Gammaproteobacteria bacterium DTU040 | reverse complement strand
CCCACCTCTTCCAGAGTATGGTCGGTGTTCATATCGATACCAAAACGCATACGCAACACCTTGGCTTCGCGCTCGGTTAAGCCGGATAACACATCTTGCGTGGCTTCTTTGAGGTTTGAGGTTGTTGCGATGTCCACCGGAGATTGCATGGTGACGTCTTCGATGAAATCGCCTAAGTGTGAGTCCTCATCGTCCCCAATCGGAGTCTCCATTGAAATGGGTTCTTTAGCAATTTTAAGGACTTTGCGGATACGATCTTCCGGCAACTCCATACGAATGCCTAACTCTTCAGGAGTAGGTTCACGACCCATTTCCTGTAGCATCTGGCGGGAGATGCGATTGAGTTTGTTAATGGTTTCAATCATATGCACCGGGATGCGAATGGTGCGCGCTTGGTCAGCGATGGAGCGGGTAATGGCTTGACGAATCCACCAGGTTGCATAGGTTGAAAACTTATAACCACGACGATATTCAAACTTGTCGACCGCTTTCATCAGGCCAATATTGCCTTCCTGGATTAGGTCAAGGAACTGCAAACCGCGGTTGGTGTATTTTTTAGCGATAGAAATTACCAAGCGCAGGTTGGCTTCGACCATGTCTTTTTTCGCACGACGTGCTTTTGCTTCACCGATAGACATGCGGCGGTTAATGTCTTTAATTTCCGCTACCGTCAACTGGCTGTTGGCTTCTAGTTCCGCCAATATATTTTGATGGCGCTGAATATCAGCAACGAAGCCGGCTAGGTTTTCTGCGTAACGTGATTTTCCTTGGCTAAGCTTGAGCGCCCACTCAAGATTGGTTTCATTGCCTGGGAAGTGCTTGAGAAAGTCAGCGCGAGGCATTTTTGCATCACGGACACACAGCTGCATGATGGCGCGTTCTTGATGGCGAATTTGCTGTAACGTTTCGCGAATTTGCTCGATCAGTGCGTCATACACCTTTGGCGTAAACTTAAACGGCATAAACAGCTCGCCGAGGTCGTTGAGCGCGGTTACGGCTGCTTTGCTGCTACGCTTGTTTTTACTGAGTGTTTTGTTGACTACTGCAAGCTGGGCTTCCAGAGCGGCAATACGCTGCTTGGCTTCTTCTGGGTCTGGACCGCTTTCAGTGGTCTCTTCTTCCTCAGCAGTGTCATCGCTTTCCTCTTCGTCGTCATCTTCTTTGTCGGCGTCTGCTTTCTTGCTGACGGCGGGTTGAGCTACAACAGGTGTTGCGGGCTCAGGAATGCTGTCATCTGGGTCGATGTAACCGGTGAAAATATCACTGATGCGACCGCCTTCTTCGATGATGCGGTTGAAGTCTGCAGTGATGGATGCCACTGTTCCCGGGTAGTGGGCAACAGCATGTATGACTTCACGAATGCCTTCTTCGATACGTTTGGCGATTTCAATCTCGCCTTCACGAGTCAGCAGCTCAACCGTACCCATCTCGCGCATATACATGCGCACTGGATCGGTGGTGCGACCAATATCAGTTTCTACTGCAGCGAGTGCGGCGGCAGCTTCTTCGGCAGCGGCTTCGTCCGTGTCATCGGACTCGGCCATTAATAAGGCGTCAGCATCAGGTGCAACTTCAAAGACGTTGATGCCAACATCGTTGATCATGCTGATAATATCTTCGACCTGTTCAGGATCGGAGATATCTTCTGGAAGATGATCGTTCACCTCTGCGTAGGTGAGATAACCCTGCTCACGACCGCGGGCGATCAATTCTTTTAAACGGGATTGCTTTTGTGCTTGTGCGGACATATTACCTATCCATACTAGAGCTGGGCGGAGGAAAATTAAGTCGTGCATTATAGACGATGCAGGAGCCTAATTGCCAATTACCAGCAGATTACTGTTTCTTTTGCGCAAGTAGATCTCGTAAAAGCTGTTTTTCTTCGTCNNATGGTGTCGAAAAACTGCTGTTCAAGGTTGTCGGCACTAATTAACCATTCTTTTTCGGCTAAGGAGCGTAATAGACGCCCTTGTTCTGTACCATGCCAGCGAGCAATTATTTGGGAGTAGCCGATATCTGGTGCTTTTTGTAGTGCCTCGAGTATTGAGACGAGCAATTGTGCATAAAGGTCATCTTCCGCAGCAAAATCCTTGCTGCGAGTTACTTTTTGGGCAAGCTCAGGGTGATGCAGGAGAGTGCGCAAGGCCGTTAGATTTGGGCTTTCTACGCTTTTCTGTGCGTCACGCAAGGGCTTTCGCCGGGGTTGTTGTCTAATGGGTAATGGATAACTGCCTTGGCGGTTATCGGTGAAGCTATCGCTAGGTTGTGCAGCATAAGCGTCTAGCGGTGGGTAATCTGGAGACTGTTTGACAGCAGTTTGACTCTGATGGTGCAAATGCTGGGTGGATATCTCAGTGAGTTGACTCAGTTTTTGCTGCATCAGTTGGCGCAGGTGAGTGCTTGGAATACGTTCAATCAGCGGTATTGCCAAACTGGCTAAATGCGCCTTGCCTTCTAAGCTTTGCAAGTTGATTTCTTCGCTCAGTTGGTTGAAGAAATAGTCTGAGAGCGAGTAGGCCTGTTGGCTGAGTCTGGCTTGAAAGGCCTCCACACCTTCTTGACGGATCAGAACGTCTGGGTCGGAACCTTCGGGTAAAAACATAAACTGTGCTTGTAGCCCATCTTTCATATGCTCCAGTGCTGATTCCAGCGCGCGCCAAGCGGCTTTACGTCCAGCGTTATCGCCATCAAAACAAAAAATAATACGCGGCACGACGCGAAATAAACGCTTGATGTGCTCACCACTAGTGGATGTGCCGAGTGTGGCTACGGCATTGCGTAAGCCTTGTTGCGCCAGAGCGATCACATCCATGTAACCTTCGACAACAATGATTTCTGTGAGTTGGCGATTGAAACTACGAGCCTCGAATAGTCCGTATAACTCTTGGCTTTTGTGGAAGACGGGTGTTTCGGGTGAGTTTAGGTATTTAGGTTTGTCGTCACCTAATACCCGTCCGCCAAAGCCTATTACCCGTCCTCGTGAATCGCGAATAGGGAAGATAATTCGATCGCGAAACCTGTCATAACGTCTTTTGCTTTCTTCGTTTTCGGCCAGTAACCCGGCTTCTAATAAGTGTTTTTCCAGCAGCTCATCGGTATTGAAGTGTTTGCGCAGATTATCCCAGCCTGGTGGGGCAAAACCCAGTTGAAAATCTCTAGCAATTGCGCCACTTAAGCCGCGATTTTTTAAGTAAGTGACCGCGGACTGTCTGGCAGGATGATTTTTAAGGGCTTGCTGATAGTATTGGCAAGCGTCCTGCAAAATAGCGTAAAGAGGCGAGTGTGCAGGTTGGCGTGGCTTGTTGTCTCTACGGCCTTGTTCCCGCGGCACTTCAACACCAATACGGCTGGCGAGGGTGTCGACGGCTTGTGGGAAATCAAGATGGTCATGATCCATTACAAAACCCAGTGCATTGCCACCAGCACCACAGCCAAAGCAGTAATAAAACTGCTTGTCTGGGCTAACGCTGAAAGAGGGCGTTTTCTCTTGGTGGAATGGACAACATGCGGTGTAATTGCGGCCTGACTTTTTTAGCTGCACACGCTCACTCACCACATCAATGATATCAGTGCGGTGTAGCAAATCGTCGATAAAGTCTTGGGGTATTAAACC
>LFTS01000272.1:949-5524 GCA_001513435.1 Gammaproteobacteria bacterium DTU040 | reverse complement strand
TACGGCTTTGTTGCGCCGCTAGGCCGCTCAGAAGACGCCTCCCTTATACACCACGCACAAGGGTTTACCCTGATCCGTGCTCGCCAGCAAGAGCGGATTCTACCGGGCAGCGTGGTACGCGATGCAGTCAACGAAAAAACCGATGAAATCGAAGCAGCTGAAGCACGCAAGGTATATAAAAAAGAGCGCGACCAAATCAAAGACGAAGTAATGCAGGCATTAATGCCGCGTGCATTTATTCGTAACTCTTTCACCTTTGCAGCCATTGCTCCTGCTCAAGGGTTAATCTTTATTGATGCATCCAGCGCTAAAAAAGCGGAAGAACTTCTGTCCACACTGCGCGAAGCGTTGGGTAGCCTGCCCGTACGTCCGATCAGCGTGAAACAAGCCCCCACCGCAACCTTCACCCAGTGGCTAAAGCAACATCAAGCCAGTCACGGCTTACAACTAACCGACGAATGTGAGCTACGCGACACAGCAGAAGACGGCGGTATTGTTCGCATCAAGCGTGAAGACCTATCGAGCGAAGAAGTACAGACACATTTAGAGGCAGGCAAAGTAGTTACACAGCTAGCGCTAGCCTGGCAAGATAAGCTCAGCTTTGTGATAAACGACAAACTCGCCATTAAACGCTTACGCTTTGAAGACATCCTACAAGAGCAAGCAGAGCAAGACGGTGGTGACGATGCCGCCAGCCAGTTTGATGCCAGCTTTATCTTAATGATGCTGACACTGGTCGAGTTTATGCCGCAACTGCTGGAAGCCTTAGGTGGCGAAGAAATCCCACAGGGCGTATAAGACAACTGCAACCAGAGCCACCCTCAAACCTACTGTTACCTGCACACAAAAAGTAACATTTTTGTGCACCTAGGTAACAGTTTCTTACATAATCACAGTAACACCCGCACCACAAAAACAACTATCTTCTTTTTAATCAACAGCTTACAAATACTGGCACAACAAATGCTTACTGTATGGGTAACAAGAACAATAAGTACATTGATAACAACAATAAGAATTTACCTTCTCCATACCAACAACAATAACAAGGTGGAAAGGCAGTCAACTGATTACTTTGAAGAAGAGAGTTGTAACGCGCTTAATCTGTAACAACAAAAACAACAGCTGGCTACAGCGCAGCTAAGCACAGATTACTAACCTCAGCTATCAAAGCAATCCGCTGACTTTAAATACAGGCATATGCTTGTTGTGGTGCGGCGTAACAAAAACAAAAAAACCCCGTCAACAACAGAATATATACCTAGGAGGCTTCGGCCTCCTTTTTTATTGCCTGTACTTAGCCAAATCAAAGCAATCCATATCCGCTAGCACATTCACCTATTAGACAAGCAGTGTTAGAATGCAGCGCCATACCAACCACTCAGGCTCTGCTTAGGCCCAATTAATGCTGAAAAAGCTTATTACCAAGTTACGTAACCCTCGCCAATCCTCGCCCGATACGCATGTACTCACACAGCAGCAACACGGCCTGTCGATTGACCAGTTCAGCCGCAACTCTGCCGCAGCAGCAAAAAAGCTACAAGATGCAGGCTTTCAAGCATTTATAGTGGGTGGCTCTGTACGCGATGCTCTGTTGGGCGAAAATCCTAAAGATTTCGACGTAGCCACCAGCGCAACGCCTGAACAGGTACGCGCCCTGTTTCGTAACTCACGCATTATCGGTCGACGCTTTAAACTTGTGCACCTGTACCATGGCCGTGAAATTGTTGAGGTCGCTACTTTTCGCGGCAGTCATCAAGACTGTGATGGGGACGATGAACGCTCATCCCAACACGAATCCGGACGTATTTTGCGCGACAACGTATACGGCACTTTAGAAGAAGACGCACTACGCCGCGACTTTACGATTAACGCCCTGTATTACAATGTTAGCAATCAATGCGTGTATGACTTTGCTGAGGGTGTTACCGACATACACAAGCGTTCATTACGTTTGATTGGCGACCCCGAACAGCGCTATTTAGAAGACCCCGTACGCATGCTCAGAGCCATCCGCTTTGCGGCAAAACTGGGTTTCACTATAGAACCAGACACAGCAGAACCCATTCGACGCTTAGCGCCTTTATTGGCTGATATTCCACCAGCCCGCCTATTTGATGAAGTGCTTAAGCTTTTTTTAAATGGCCAGGCCGAGCTCACCTTTGATTTACTGCTGGAATACGATTTATTTACGCCACTCTTTCCAGCCACAGCGCAGGCCATCACCAACAACCCTGACTACAGCCTGCGCCTGATTCGTAACGCGCTACGCAATACCGATAAGCGCATCGCGGACGGCAAAACAATTACTCCCGCTTTTTTGTTTGCAGCCTTGTTATGGCCCGCCATTCCTGCACAAGCAGCACGTTTACAAGAAAACGGCATGCCGCCGGTACCAGCAGTGCAAGAAGCCGCTCAACTAGTGCTGTCCCAGCAGCTTAGTCGTATTTCTATTCCCAAGCGTTTCACGCTACCCACCCGTGAAATCTGGGCACTGCAGGAACGCTTACCACGCCGCACCGGAAAACGCGCCGATGCCGTGCTTGCACACCCGAGGTTTCGCGCCGGTTATGATTTTTTACTATTGCGTGAAAGTGCCGGCGAAGAAACCAATCATTTAGGTGAATGGTGGACCGACTACCAAGAGCTGGATGAAGCACAGCGACGCGCGATGATTCGCGATTTAGGCGGTCCTACTAAAAAAACGCGCCGTCCCAGAAAAAGACGCGCCAACAACCCTTTCCAGCATAAAGTACCAAACTAATGCAGCAGGTATATATTGGCTTAGGTAGCAATTTAGGTGACTCGGCCAACCACTTACAGCAAGCTATTACCGCTATTGCGCAGCTACCTAAAACAGAGCTTATCAAAGCCTCATCGCTGTACAGCAGCGCACCCTTAGGCGCTGTCGATCAGCCGCGCTATGTTAACGCTGTGGCACACATAGCCACCTCATTAACACCAATCAAGTTGCTGGATGCCTTACAACATATCGAGCACGTACAAGGCCGAGTGCGCCAAGGCGAGCGCTGGGGACCACGCACCCTGGATTTGGATATACTTTTATTTGGCCAGCATGTAATAAATGAGCCTCGCTTGTGCGTTCCGCATTACCATATGCATGCGCGGCCTTTTGTGCTAATTCCTTTGGCTGAGCTTTGCACAAAAGATTTTGTTTTACCTAACGGACAAAGCTTGGCAGAACTGCTGGCTGTTTGTCCGCCCGATACGACTTTAACGCGCCTTGCAAGCCTTGAGCTTTTAGCCTAAGTTAGTCAGTTTTTACGCAACCTAATAATTAAAAAGCTTTGGAAGTGGTACCTAAGAGGCCCATACATGTCAAATATCACCCTAACTACATTATTGGCGCACAAGCGCAGCGGTGAAAAAATCACCATGCTCACGTGCTATGACGCCACCTTTGCTGCGACTGCTGCTGATGCTGGCATTGAAGTCCTGTTAGTGGGTGACTCTTTAGGCATGGTGTTACAGGGTCACGACAGCACACTGCCCGTTAGCGTAGAGGATATGGCTTACCATACCGCTGCGGTTAAGCGCGGCAACAAAGGCGCGTTAATTTTAAGCGACCTACCCTTTATGGCTACAGCCACCCTCGAACAAACCTACGCAAACTGCGCCACCCTTATGCGCGCTGGCGCCCATATGGTAAAGCTCGAAGGTGGTGCTTGGCTGACCGAAGCCGTCACGGGACTGGCTGAGCGCGGCATACCAAGCTGCGTACATTTGGGTTTAACGCCGCAATCAGTCAACGTGTTTGGTGGTTATAAAGTGCAAGGGCGCGGCGATGAACAAGCAGAAAAACTCAAAACAGAGGCCTTAGCCTTAGAGCAAGCCGGCGCGGCGATGCTACTGCTGGAATGCGTACCCAGTCCGTTGGCGCGCGAAATCAGCCAAGCAGCCACAATCCCCGTCATCGGCATCGGTGCAGGTCCTGATACCGACGGTCAGGTTTTAGTTTTACACGACATGTTAGGGTTATCTCTCAGTGGTCGCACGCCTAAGTTTGTGCGTAATTTTATGCAGGATGCTAACACTATCAACCAAGCTATAGAAAACTACGCCCAAGCCGTTAAACAGGGCAATTTCCCAGCGAGTGAACACGAATTTTCCGCATGAAAACCATCGCCGATATTAATCAATTATGTGCCTGCGTAAAGCAAGCACGTCAAGCTGGGCAGCGCGTAGCTTTAGTGCCAACCATGGGTAACCTGCATGAAGGTCACTTGGCTTTAATCGAGCGCGCCAAACAAGCTGCTGACTTTATTGTGGCCAGTATTTTTGTTAATCCATTGCAGTTTGGTCCTAATGAAGATTTGGACAGTTACCCACGCACCCTAGCTGACGATCAGCAAAAGCTGGTACAAGCCGGCTGCAATGTATTGTTTACCCCCACCGAACAACTCATGTACCCCAAGGGTATGCAGGCGCAAACCCTTGTTCGCGTACCCGAAGTGAGTGAAGGTCTTTGTGGCGGCAGTCGTCCGGGACACTTTGATGGTGTCGCCACCATAGTTAACAAGCTGTTCAACATGGTGCAGCCTGACTGCGCCATAT
>LFTS01000272.1:0-851 GCA_001513435.1 Gammaproteobacteria bacterium DTU040 | reverse complement strand
CTGGCTTTATCCTCAAGAAATGGGTATCTTAACGCCGAGCAACGCCGCGTAGCGCCACAATTACAACTTTGCCTACAGGACACAGTTGCTCATATCCAAGCAGGCCGCCGTGATTATGCAGTGTTAATGCAAGAAGCCAGCAGCAAACTGCAAGCACAGGGCTTTGTCACCGATTATATAGAACTACGCCAAGCAACTGACTTACAGCCAGCCACCCCTGCAAGCAAACAGCTGGTTATATTAGCTGCTGCGGTGCTGGGCGAAACCCGTTTGATTGATAATATACTTTTCGATTTGTTATAGGGCGCAACCGCTGCTTTCAACGCTGTCAGCAGAGCAAGCCAAAGAGGTAGAGAAAACATGCAAACCATACTGCTCAAAGCTAAATTACACCGAGCTATCACCACTCACGCCGTCGTTGATTACGAAGGTTCGTGCGCAATCGATGGTAATTGGCTGGATATGTCCGGTATTCGTGAGTATGAGCAAATTCAGATTTATAACGTTGATAATGGCGAGCGCTTTACCACCTATGCTATTCGTGGTGAAGCTGGCTCGCAGATTATTTCAGTCAATGGCGCAGCGGCGCATAAAGCCAAAGTGGGTGATCGCTTAATTATCTGCGCTTACTGCAACTACGAAGAACACGAGCTAGCTACCCACAGGCCTAGCCTGCTCTACATGGCAGACGACGGCTCTCTTAGCCACAGCAGCGATGCCATCCCTGTACAGCTTGCCTAGCGCAACACTATAGCTCACGCATCTCCCTAACAATCTACAGGCTAACTACCTGTAGATACCATCTCTCCGAACCGTCCGTAAAGGGTTAGCTAACCACTTGCGGGCGGTAT
>LFTS01000133.1 GCA_001513435.1 Gammaproteobacteria bacterium DTU040 | reverse complement strand
AGGTGCAAGTTGTTTGCTTTTTTCTGCCGGCCCTGCAGGTACTAAGCGTACTATTTTGACGTATTCATTATCATTTTGTAGTACTGCACCAATGCCCTCTAAGGAAAGGCTCATGTTGATATCGAAGTTTTCAGCGTTTTCAGGGGATAGGTAGCTGGTATGCGGGTCGTAGCTTTGCGTAAAAGCATTGATATAGGCTTGGAACACGTCTTCGCTGCGGGTCTGTAGCAGGCGTTTTTGTTGGTTTTTATACCGCTTGGTCAATAGCTCTAAAATAGCGCTGTCTTCTTTGCCCGTAATTTTTAAACGCAATACTTCATCTTTAAGACGCATGCGCCAGAGGTTTTCCAGTTCAGCTTGGTTGTGTGGCCAGTCGGCTTTTTCACGGTCGGTTTCGAAACTTTCATCGACGCTGAAATCGAAGCTGTTGATGCCTTGCGCAAGCTGGGTCTGTGCATAATTTAGGTAACCATTAAAGCGCGCTAAGTAGCGTTTGTAGATGGTGAAGCCGGGCTGTAAATCACCTTTGGTTAGGAATTTATCAAACTCTGTCTGCCAGGGCTGAAACTGCTTTAAGTCCTCAGCCGTAAAGAAGATGCGCGCCGGGTCTAGCATCTTGATGTAGCTGTCGTATATTTTTTGTGAACGCTCACTGTCCAAGGGAGGCTTGTTGTAGTGATGACGTTTGAGTAGCTCAACAATATTTAAGCTGGCGATAACCTGTGCACGCTCAGGTTGCAAGTGTTCCCATTGCTCAGTCTTGGGGATTGCTAAGGCTGGAGTAATAAGGAAAAGGCTTAAAAAAAAGGCAAGAAAAGTGCGAACGATGGTCTGATTCATATAATTGGGCTTTGACTAAATTGGTATGAATTAGTGTTGGGAAATGGGGTAGAGTTCCCCTCAACACAAGATAAGTACACTATGGAGGCAGTATGCAAGCATTGCAAGCAAATCAAGGTCAGCCACAGCTCGTTAAGGTTGATGCGCCTGATTGTGGTCCAGGTCAAGTACGTATTAAGGTTGCGGCTGTTGGCGTGAATCGCGCAGATTTATTACAGGTGGCAGGCTTATATCCACCACCACCCGGCGTGACCGATATTCTGGGGCTGGAGTGTGCCGGAACCGTCATTGAAGTGGGTGAGGGCGCACAGTGGAAAATAGGTGATAAGGTCTGTGCTTTACTCGCTGGCGGCGGCATGGCCGAGGAAGTCTGTATTGATGGGCGACACGTCTTGCCAGTTCCTGAAGGCATGTCTTTACTGGAAGCAGCTGCATTGCCTGAGGTATATGCCACAGCTTGGTTGAATGTGTTTCAACTCGGTCAAGCAAAGGCGGGCGATAAAGTGCTTATTCATGCGGGTGCTAGTGGCGTGGGTTCTGCCGCTATTCAGCTGTGCAAGGCGCAGGGTATCGACTGCTGGGTAAGTGTAGGTAGTCAGGAGCGTTTAGAGTATTGCCAGTCCTTAGGAGCTAAAGGCGGTGTTTTACGCGGTGATGGAATTGAGGGGCTGCAAGACTTTGCGCCCTTTAACGTTATTCTCGATCCCGTGGGTGCGAGCTATGCGGTGCAAAACCTAAAAATGATGGCGGTGGACGGCCGTTGGGTGAATATAGGTTTAATGGGTGGGCGCCGTGTGGAGCTGGATTTGGCTCAGCTATTAGGCAAGCGTGTGCAGCTAATAGGGTCAACGCTGCGCACACGTGATGATGACTTTAAGGCGGCGCTGATGCAGTCGTTGAAAGATCAAGTTTGGCCGATGTTTGCGGCGGGTAAGTTGACGCCACAAGCTGAAGAAGTGTTTGACTTTACCGATGCGGTAGCTGCGTTTGAACGCCTAGCCAGTAATCAGGTGAACGGTAAACTGGTGCTGCAACTGAGTTAGGTGCGGCACCGCATAATGGTTAAAGCCTGTTCAAAATATCGGCAACTGGCGTTAAACACCTTAAGGCTATTGGCGTGCAGTTGCCGGTTTTGTGCATCAGCAATAATGAGCATTATGGGCTGATAGTCCAAACATAGCGTGCCCATCACAAAGTGGCTGCTGTCAATAGCCGCAGTAAAGTCTTGGCTTAAATGTGTTTGTAGTTGGGCCAGGTTTTTATCCTGCACATACAGCTGAGTGTTTTTCTTGAGCAGCTTTTGCATGAACGGACTTTGTGCTGTTTGCGTTAAGGGTTGCTGCAACGCAAACGCAAAGCCGCGCTGGTAAATAGGACGTAATTGCTGTGTTTTTGCCGATATTGCAATCATCGCTATACGTGATAAACCAAGCGTTTCCAGCATTTTTGCCATACTTTCCAGTAATTGAGCATGGTTAACGAAAGGGCTGGGTCTTTGTAGCATGCTTTGGGCTTGCTGTTGCCAGTCTTTAAGGTCTTCTGTGGTGGGTGGCAGTAAGTGTTGTGGGTCACTGTCCTGAGCTAGCAAGCCATTTTTAGGTCTGCAGATACGGCGTGCTGTCCATGGCCAGAGTAAGGCTTGCGCGGGATGCCATAAATCCGTCTTGCCTAGTTGGCGGGCATGCTCCACTGCATTTAGATGTGTGTGTTTTTGCACTTTATCTAGCGGCCAACCAAGGAATAGGGCGGTAAATCGTTGCCAGCGTAAACAATGCTCATGTGACCAAGAGTAATGGGCGTCTATTGCTAGGCCGTTAGCCAAAATAATGGTGTTGGCAGGCTGTCTAAACCAAAGGAAAATATCTTTCTGCTCATCCAGTAACCGCTGCTGCTTTAAAGGCTGTGCGTGTAATTTGGCAATTCTGAGGGTGCGCACCATTATGTGGCGCTTTTGGTTAAGCATGCGGTGCGCCTCAATAACCCACTCTGGTAGTGACCAGCGCTCGGCCAAAGCTTGACACAATAAGGTTAAGGACGTACCAAATAATTCATGTTCCACTTTATACTGTGGCTCTTTATTGCCCAATACGCGCTGCTCCCACAGCTTGAACAGCTCTGGATGGCGCGTGAGTAACGGCCATAAAGGGGAAAGAAATAATAGGCTGCCCCAGTGAATATCCTGCCAGATCCTAGCCAGTTTGGTGGCAAAGAGCGCATTGGCCTGTGCATTAGCATGCTGGCTGATAAGCCAAAGCTGTCTAAGAGGCTTGTGTATCTCTGCTTCGGGTGTGTCGTCTAACCGGCTTAAAAGCTGTTTACATTGGGTCATGCCTAGTCGGGTCAAGGCGGCTTCTAAATGCTGGGCAGGCTTGCTAAATGAGCTGTGTTGCTTATTGGCTTCGCGGAAGAAAATAAGCGCAATCGAAGGGGTGGAACTTATAACCTGAGCGATATCACCTAAACTGCTGCGTGGATTGCTTAGCGCAGTTTCCACACGTCGCTTGTGACCGCTTGGAACAGGAAGCTTTGTATTGTCTAAAAGAGCTAACCATTCGTTTAGCTTTTTTGGTGTGGGTTTAGGTGTGTTGTTACGCATCTAAAAGGACTATAATCCGCGACTTAATTTTGAGAAGCCTTTAAATAACTACCTGTCTAGCTACCACCGCGTTAAAAAACGTACTCACAATCTTTAGATTGAACGTGCTTTAGCACGTCCCGAAGGGGGAGCGAAGCGAATAATGCTTATTTACTTATGTAAACAAACTGCGCTTTTTCGTACGTTTTGACTCGCTAGCGCTCGCCCTTCAGGTCAGCCTTTGGCTGTTACTCCCGTTGGTCGTTGCGTCTTGTGTTAGCGTCCTCGGTAACGTTTTTCAGAAGCTCTTGATTGAGGTTAAGATATTCCTATCTTGGCCGATATGTGGTGATTGTTGCTGAGTTAGATATTATATATTTGCTTGATATGGCATGATCTACCATTGCAACAGGACTAGTTTAGCACCCAAATGGCTTTTTAAGTAGCTACGCCAATGAGACAATTTGATAACGAGAATGTGTGATTTTTTATGATAAAAATTGTAGGGATTTTAGTTGTTTTTGGTAGTGTGTTGGGAGGATACGTTTTATCCGGAGGGCAGATTGCAGCCATTATCCAACCTTTTGAGGTGCTGATTATTCTTGGTGCTGCCTTTGGTGCTTTCATGCAGGCAAACCCTAACAAAACCGTAAGTCACGTTGTTAAAAAATCTTTACAAATGTTTGGAACACGCATTAATAAAACACTGTATTTGGATGTGTTGAAAATGCTGTATGAAGTGCTCAACAAAAGCCGACGTGAAGGCATGATGGCGATTGAGTCGGATATCGAAGATCCAGCAGCCAGTGCTATTTTTAGTAAATATCCAGCCATATTAAAAGACCAGCGCATGACTGAGTTTGTCTGTGATTATCTGCGTATTATGTCGACCGGTAATATGGCGCCCCACGAGTTTGAAGGGTTGTTCGATATGGAACTCGACAGCCTTAAAAGTGAGCTGGAGCATCCGGGCCATGCTGTACACCAGGTTGCTGATGGGCTGCCGGGTTTTGGTATCGTTGCTGCTGTTTTGGGTATTGTGGTGACCATGGCGATGCTGGGTGAAGCGGAGCAA
Source organism: Gammaproteobacteria bacterium DTU040 (assembly GCA_001513435.1). Taxonomy (GTDB): domain Bacteria; phylum Pseudomonadota; class Gammaproteobacteria; order Pseudomonadales; family Pseudomonadaceae; genus Thiopseudomonas; species Thiopseudomonas acetoxidans. The sequence goes on along the minus strand of LFTS01000133.1, from coordinate 334 downwards.
AATGAAGTTGGTCGTCACGTCGGTGCGGCTCTGGTAGGTACGTTTTTAGGCATTTTGGCGTCCTACGGGTTTGTTGGGCCATTGGCCGCGAGTCTGGATTACGATGGTAAGCAAGAGCTGAATTTGTACGAAGCGATCAAAGCAACCTTGGTGGCTTCAGCCTCAGGCTTGCCGCCCAGCTTAGCGGTTGAATTTGGTCGCAAGGTCTTACTGCCTGCTAACCGACCTAGCTTTATTGAGCTTGAGCAAGCCGTTCGCGGCGGTTAAGACAGGAGTTAGTCAGTGCGCGGTGGTAACCAACCCATAATAATTAAGCGTGTAAAAAAGGTCTCAG
>LFTS01000029.1:3138-4195 GCA_001513435.1 Gammaproteobacteria bacterium DTU040 | reverse complement strand
CCTCCGGATCTGGCTGAGTGTATTTAACCCCACGACGGCTTAGAGTAATTGCCAACTCAAAGCCCTCCTGCGGGGTGGCGGTAATCAAGCTGGTTAACCAAGAATCTGTCATGTTGCGCTCCTTCATTAGTAGTAGGCCAACAAAATAACAAGCTTTATACTCTGCCACCACTTGACCTCAATCAAGAAACAAAATTTCTAACCCCGCAAAACCCGCGGGCAGAGCAAGCCCCGCCACTTACAAGACCACACTAACCCATTGTAAAACAAGCAATTTCTCAAAACCAAAGCAAACGCAACTGTAAAACTGCCTAAACAAAGTTGTTTTTTTTAACTGCTGCGCTTTACAAAAACGCAAACACAACACCTGAAATATACTTAGCACGCTAACGTTAAGAATTCTAAAGTCGAATAGAAAACAATTTGTTACGGTCTAGTATAAATCACCAAGGAAAACCACTAATAACCAGTGGCTATCAAGGAATCGGCGTTAAATTATTTTAACAATTTCATAAACTAAAACCCATGAAAATGGAGGCTGGAGAGGAATTACACACACAAAAACAACAACCTTAAGCAATCCTAGCTAACAAATACAATGAATACGTGGAGCGCATAATCATGCCAAAAGAAATTTCCGAAAGAGATAAGGCGTATTGGGCAACCAACCTACGCTTAATCATCATCACCATTTGCATATGGGCAACAGTCTCATATGGTTTTGGTATTTTACTACGTCCTCTTTTAATGGGTATCCACATTGGTGGAGCTGACATGGGCTTCTGGTTTGCACAACAGGGCGCAATCTTTACTTTCCTAGCATTAATCTTCTTCTACTCTTGGAGAATGAACGCGCTAGATAAAGAATACGGCCTGGAGGAGTAACCATGAGTCAATTCGCGATCAATATGATCTTTGTACTGGGCTCCTTTGTAATCTATACCTGGATTGCAGTTTGGGCACGTGCAAAGTCAACACGAGAGTTCTACATCGCCGGTGGTGAAGTTCACCCAGTAATGAACGGAATGGCAACAGCGGCTGACTGGCTGTCTGCTGC
>LFTS01000029.1:0-3110 GCA_001513435.1 Gammaproteobacteria bacterium DTU040 | reverse complement strand
GGTGGCTACGTTCTACTTGCTACCCTACTAGCTCCTTACTTACGTCGTTTCGGTACCTATACAGTGCCAGACTTCGTTGGTAAGCGTTACGACAGTAAAGCAGCACGCGTGGTTGCGGTTGTGTGCTTGATCATTATCTCGCTAACCTACGTAATCGGTCAGATGACTGGTGCTGGTGTTGCCTTCGCCCGCTTCTTGGAAGTGAGCGCTGACTGGGGTCTAATCCTCTCAGCCATCGTAGTATTCTTCTACGCAGTATTAGGCGGCATGAAAGGTGTAACTTACACCCAGGTAGCTCAGTACGTTGTATTGATTCTTGCCTTCACCATCCCTGCCGTATACTTGTCGCTGATGATGACTGGCCACTTCTTCCCACAAGCTGGTTTCGTGGGTGAGCACACCGCATCTGGTACGCCTTTACTGCACAAGCTAAACCAAGTAGTAAGTGACCTAGGCTTCCAGGACTACACTGCGGACGTGTCCAACAAGTGGAACATGTTCCTGTTTACCCTGACCTTGATGGTGGGTACTGCAGGTCTACCACACGTTATTATTCGCTTCTTCACCGTTCCGAATATTCAGGATGCACGCTGGTCGGCTGGTTGGGCACTAGTATTTATTGCTCTGTTCTACACCACAGTACCTGCACTAGCTGCAATGTCGCGCCTGAACCTACTGGAAACAGTGTTCCCTAACGGCACTGATCAACCTTCACTGGTTTACGAAGAGCGTCCAGAGTGGTTCAAGAACTGGGAAGTCACCGGCCTCCTCACCTTCGAGGACAAGAACAACGACGGTCGTATCCAGTTCTACAACGACGGCACCCTGCCCACCCCGGACAAGACCTTCGACAAGGCCGAAGAGCGTGGCTGGATGGGTAACGAGCTGACTGTAAACAACGACATCATGGTATTGGCTGTGCCAGAAATTGCCAACATGCCAGCATGGTTGATCGGCTTGATGGCAGCGGGTGCAATTGCAGCGTCACTGTCCACAGCTTCTGGTTTGCTGCTGGCCATTTCGTCTGCACTAAGTCATGACCTGTTGAAGAACACCCTAACGCCCAACATCACAGACAAACAAGAAATGCTCTATGCGCGTACCTCTATGACTGTGGCTATTATCGTGGCTACTTGGCTAGGTCTTAACCCGCCCGGCTTTGCGGCACAAACAGTAGCATTGGCGTTTGGTATTGCAGCATCCTCAATCTTCCCTGTACTAATGATGGGTATCTTCTTTGCCCGCATTAACAGCAGAGGCGCGGTTGCAGGCATGCTAGCTGGTTCAATCTTCACCATTGGCTATATCTTTACCTACCTAGGCATCTTCTTTATCCCAGGAACAAACTTCCTGCAGAACACGCCTAGCGAGTGGATATTCGGTATCTCGCCACTGTCTGTTGGTTGTATCGGTGCTGCAATTAACTTCACCACTGCAATCACTGTTTCTCTACTAACAGAGAAGCCATCAGAAGAAATTCAAGAAATGGTGCGTCGCGTACGCTATCCATAGAGCTTGAATCGTGTAAAATAAAGTTTCAAACCTTTAAGTGGGCTTTCTAAGAAAGCCCACTTTTTTATCCGGAGTAACAAATAATGATATGGCACCTTTTCGCTGTATTGATAGTAGGTCTTTGCGGAGGCGCCTTCCTTCACCTGCTAAGAAAACTAAGCGGTGGCAGACTACCCAAATGGATTGTTTCAGCCGGTGCTGGCTTATGTATGTTTGGCTACCACGCTTATTACGACTACAGCTGGTACGAGTTTAAAGTCAGCCAGCTACCAGCAGATAGCGTCGTTATTTACGAGAAACACACCACCAGTTTCTTTAAGCCCTGGAGCTACATCTCTCCAGTGGTAAATGCCTTTACCGTCTTTGACGGCAGCTCAAAACAAAGCGAACAGAACCACCAAATTATCGTGGAGTATTACACCTACCATTTCCTGAAAGACCCATCCGAGCGACAAATTATTTTTGAAGTGATCTTAAACTGCACCACACAAGAACGTGCCACCCTAGAAAAGGGCAAGCCCGTCAGCAACACTAAATTTGATAAAGTCGATACCACAGACAAGGTCTATCAACTGGTCTGCAACTAACATCCCACCACCAACACCCCGCACAACCGTCGCGGGGTTTGCGCTACAACCCCACACAAAGCGTCACTACATGACAAAATTTGTCACAACCTGGCAATAACCGCTCTATCTCAAGGGTTATACGCCTACAGCGCAAACACAGCTAAACGATATTTAATTAAAACAGATAAAGTCCGCATTAGCCCACACCCCACACACAGCAAGGCTTACAGCCAATAACTGCCATTCACAAATAAAAATCTTTGCCTAACCCATCACAGAACGCAATGCTGCAGACTAGCCAATGGCACAGCACTTGCTAAAATACACACAGGTTATCTCAGAAGCTGGCAACGCCAAGCAACTGGACCTACTTTAAATAACAAGGAGATACATATGAAAAACATGCAAAAGGGTTTTACTCTTATTGAATTAATGATCGTCGTAGCGATCATCGGTATTCTCGCAGCAGTAGCGTTGCCTGCTTATCAAGACTACACCAAGCGCTCACATGTTTCTGAAGGCTTAGCATTAGCTGGCGGCGCCAAGACAGCAGTAACCGAATACTACTCGTCGAATGGCGAATGGCCTAGTGGTAACGCTGAAGCTGGAGTTGCTGCAGCTGCCAGCATTACGGGCAATGCCGTCAGATCAGTGGCAGTGGGTAATGCTGACGGAAAAATCACAGTCACCTTCGGCACTAAAGTAGAGGCTGGGAAAACGCTCGTTCTTGAAGGTACCAACGCTGCTGGCTCCATCACTTGGAGCTGCACAGGCGGTGATTTGAACAGCAAGTTCCGCCCAGCCAACTGCCGCTAATATTGAATTAGCCGGTAATTGCTGAAGAAGGGGTGCCTGCACCCCTTTTTTGTGTCTTTATTATGTAGAAATCGGAGGTTTGCCATGACACATCAGCAGCGCGGCTTCACCCTGATTGAATTGATGGTCGTGGTAGCCATTATTGGCATTCTAGCGGCCGTAGCTCTGCCCGCCTATCAGGACTATACAAAGCGCGCCCACGTATCTGAAGGC
>LFTS01000212.1 GCA_001513435.1 Gammaproteobacteria bacterium DTU040 | reverse complement strand
GGTTAAAGGCGCCAGCCACTGCGTTAATGCCTGTGGGTTATCCAACTCCTGACCGCCACCAAGCAAGTAACCCAGCGCTGCACCATGTAATCCGGTGCCCACCTCGGCCACACTCAACCAGCAAGCATGTTTAGAGCGTGTCAGTGCCACATAGAGCAAGCGCAAATCCTCCGCTAAGCGTTCTTGCTCGGCCTGTTGCCAGATCTGCTCATCCGGTGCGCGCAAAAACAGCTGCCGCGCGGAGTCTTGTTGCACCACCACTGCTTCTTTTCTATCACAAGGTCGATAACTGCTGACAAAGGGTAAAAACACCAACGGATATTCCAAACCTTTGGATTTATGAATGGTGACCACCCGCACTAAATTCGCATCGCTTTCCAGACGTAAGATCTGCTCATCTGCCACTTCACCAACGGCGTAGGCATGCTGCAAGTACTGCAGCAATGTCGCCTGACCATCCAATTCGCGGGCTTGCTGCTGCAAAATCTCCGCCAAATGCAACAAGTTCGTTAAGGCACGCTCGCCCTGACTGTCTTGCACCAAGCGTTGCGGCAATTGGTAGTCATGCATCAGTTTACGCAACATGGGTAACACGCCACGCTGTTGCCAACGCTGCTGATAGCCTTTAAAGCGCTCGACTGTTGCTTCCCATAAACGTTCATCTTGCTGCAAGTTTTCCAGCTCATTCAGGCTCAGCGCCAAGGTTTGACTGGCTAAGGCTGCTTTAACCGCACGTTCATCTTCAGGCTGCAAACAGGCGGCTAACCACAGCTGAATATCAAAGGCTTGCTGGCTGTTAAATACCGAATCGCGTTCAGACAGATAGACCGAGCGCACTTGCCGCTCAGCCAGCGCCGCGCGTATGTCCCGCGCCTCACCAATGCCACGCACCAGAACCGCAATGTCACTCGCCTGCAATGGTTGTAATTGTCCTTGAGCATCGACAAAACCTGTGTCCGCGCTATTGAGCAGGCGCACAATTTCACTGGCACAGCTGGCGGCCATCGCTGCTGAATAATAGCCCTTGGAGAGTCTTTTATCATCGGCTGGTAAATGCCAGAATGTGAGTGCTGGTTGCTTCTCTCCATCTACCTGCCACTCGGTAGCACGCCCATTGGCTTTTACTTGTACATAATCCAGTCTGTCCTCGCCCTCAGCGCCGAATAAAAACGCACCACGTGGATAGGATGTGGCTCGCGCAAACAGCTGGTTCACTGCGGCAACCATGGCGTGGGTCGAACGATAGTTGGTATCCAGATTATAGTGTCGCCCTGCCGTGGCTTTTCTTGCTGCTAGGTAGCTATAAATATCCGCCCCGCGAAAACTGTAAATCGCCTGTTTAGGATCACCAATTAAAAACAAGCCTGTCTCAGGATCGTTGGCGGCTAGGTTATACACTGAATCAAAAATCCGGTATTGCACCGGATCCGTGTCCTGAAACTCATCAATCATTACCACCGGAAACTGCCGGCGAATAATCTGCGCTAAACGCCCTTCTGGGTCAGCTTGCAAGGCGTGATCCAAGCGCGTTAGCAGGTCATCAAAACCCAGCTCAGCGCGTTTATTTTTTTCTTCACTAAAACACTGCTGCACCCAGCTTGCCGCATGCCAGCGCATAGCATCGGGCAGCAGGTGCTCTAAGGCTTGCAGCTGTGCCGGCAGCTCCTGCATGGCGTATAAAGCTGGATGTTCGGGCGGACTACTGCCCTCTTTCCAAATCTCGGCTAAGCCTTCTGGGGTTAAGCGTTCCATGCCACGACCAATGTTGAGTTCGAGCTGTTCAGCATCCTGCGCCCAGGCCCGCAGTTTGGTAAACCAGCCGCCTCGGTGACTGCTGTTCATTTTATTAGCATGAAACGCCTTAGCCTTGGCCGCCTCCTCAATTAAGGCTTCAAGCTCATCAACCCAGCGGAGCCAAGGCTGTTTTAGCTCTGCCAGCTGCTGTTGGTGCTCAGTTAAACGAGTGCTGATCAGTTGCGCCAAGCTGCCGGTATGGGCTGGCAAGTTTTGTGCGCTGCTTTTCAGTACCGGTTGCAACAAACCCCACAGGTGCTGAGGGGTTTGCCATTGTTCAATCACCCACTGCAGGGCAGGCCCGGTTAATTCATAGCATTGGCTGCGCCAGTAATCCTTAACCACCTGTTCGTACAGGGCGCTGTGATCCTTTTGCAGCTCTTGATTAAACAGACTACCGCTGGCAAAGGCATGCTCGCCCAGCATCCGCTTACACCACGCATGAATCGTGGAAACCGCGGCCTCATCCATCCACTGTGCCGCGCTATCGAGCCAAAACGCACAGGCGGGCCATTGTTCGGGGGCATACTCGGCTTGTAAACCCAATAAAAACGCATCTTCTGTTTCAAGCTGGCCACGGAACAGTTGCGCTGCTTCCACCAGGCGCGCACGAATCCGATCGCGCAATTCTTTGGTAGCCGCATCGGTAAAGGTCACCACCAGAATCTCAGGCGGCATCAACCCCGGTCCGGACTGCAAATCTCGACGAAAGGCATTTTGCCCACCGTGGTTAAGCACTAAGCGCACATAGAGCGCGGCAATGGTATAGGTTTTACCGGTGCCGGCACTGGCTTCAATTAAGCGGCTACCATAAAGCGGAAAATTTAGCGCAATTAGGGTTTGCTTACTCATGTTCGTTCTCCGACACAGGTTGCTGCTCTAATGTGTGCACAAATAAGGGCTGATAAAGCTGCTGCACCCAATGGGTAAACTCTTGGCTGGCATTAAGCGCGGTAAAATCTGCGTAGTGACGCGCTAAAATCGGGCTTTGCTGCGCCTCGCCGGAGGTGTTCATCGTGCCCTCATAGCATTCAGCGGCACTGGCCAAAGCTTTTTCTTGCCGCAATGATGCGTCTTCTTCTTTGCTTAATTTTTTATCGTGCTCAACCGTTAACCACGCAAAAGCGGTACGCACGGCTACGGGCAAAGGTCTGCACATCCCCTGCTGCCAAGCCTCTAGCCAGGTATTTAAAATCTGCGCGGCTTGCCCATGGGACAGTGGTGGAATTTGCAGCTCAATATCTTCAGCTACCACGATACTGGTCAAATTTTCTTGTGTCAGGCTGTGCAGCACATGCTGCAGCCAGACCGCTAACAAACGATGCCAGCGCAGTTTTTTATTGGATAACAAAGCCCCGTTAAACAGCTCAATATGCAGGACTTTATCCATGCCATTGCGTACCGGCACCAACCAATCCTCTAGCTGGATACCTGCATGGCTATACGAGACGCGCTGGGCGGCGGTTTCACTGAGGGGATACTGCTCACACAAGCGCGAATAATGGGCAAACTGCTGCTGTACCGGCTCAAGTAAATTCTGCGCCAGCTGCTCACCAAAGCCATACATAGGCAGTTCACCGCTGCGCAGTAGCTTTTGACTTTTTTGCAGCATCGCTGCATTCACATCTGCGCCCTGCCCAAGCGCCTGCAAGCCTTCATTTAACAGCTGCTGTTTAAGGCCGTACTGCCCAAGAAAACCCAAGCTAAAGGGCTCATCATCCAGCTGCTCTAACTCGATCGCGCTGATGTATGCCTTAAAGCGCTGAGCAAAAAACTGCGCCACTGGATTGCGTAAAAAACCGTGCAGCATACGGATACTCAGCGGATCAGCCAGTTGCAAAGCAGGCAAAGGGGGTTCAATTGGTTCAACCGCATTTGCCGCATCCTGCGCGCTGTGATGCAACTGCGCCCACTCCTGCGCATAGGTAAATAGATTGGCGTTGGTGGCAGAAAAATACGCACGATTGAAAGGCTGCAGCGGATGCTCTTGCGTTAGCGCAGCCAGCAAATCACCCTTATCCTCTACCTGCCAACCTTGCTGCAGATGATCTCGCAGCTGTCCAATCAATACCGACGCCGGCTTGGTGGTGTTATCGCGCTCATCACGCCCGACCCAGCTGATATACAGCATCTGCCGCGCGGCCAGTAAGGCTTCAAGCAACAAATAACGATCGTCCTCACGTCGCGAGCGATCACCTGGACGGTAATTAT
>LFTS01000191.1 GCA_001513435.1 Gammaproteobacteria bacterium DTU040 | reverse complement strand
TTCTTCAAAATTATTCAGTGAAGAGCACAAAAAAGCTTGTGCTTAAACAGAGTATCTACATGAAGAATCACAATCGCGCAAGAGTTGCGCTCCCACAACAGCCGTGTCAATCCCAACAGCTGTGCCAATCCACAAGACTTGCTCCTGTGGGCCGTCCCTTTAGGGCGACATGTCAGCCTGAAGGCAGACCTACATGAAGAATCACAATCGCGCAAGAGTTGCGCACCTCCAAGTGAAATGTCTTGCTCACTCATAATACTGGCGTCACGCTGATTTAATCAGACAGGTAGTATTCCACCGTCGAAACCACGCGTACCTTCTTGATATGAGGGTTGCTTCTGTCTCTTGAGCTGACACTAAACTGCCCCTGCGAGGCTTTTTTAATCTTACCCAGCTTACTGGCAGAGTCTTTAGCGAACTTCTCCCCCACTTCCCGGGCATTACGGGTTGCCTCCTCAATCATCTCTGGTTTGATCTGATTTAAGCTGGTGTAGATATATTCTGTTTGCGACTGATGATTATCACCCGTAAACACTATGCCTTGCTTACCCAGCTCCGACAGCTGGCTCATGACCGCGCGCACAGCCTCTATATTCTTCGAATACACAGTCACCGTTTGCGTGGCGGTGTAACGAAACTCAGCCCTCTCATTACCGCCCCATTGCTGAGCAGACTTGTCCGTTATCGAGGGTGACAAAAACGTAATATCCTCTGCAGCCACACCGCTGTTGATTAGAAAGGCTTTAATCTTCCCAGTATGTTGCTCCATGAGATCGTACAGCTCTTCAAGCTGATTTCCTGCAGCGGCAAACTCAACCGGCCACAAAACAATGTCAGAGATAACATCCCTTTCCGCCAAGCCCTTGACCGTAACGCTTCTATCGTACTGCTTAACCTCAATCGCCGCACCCGCTAACTGATAGCCCAGCACGGCCAAGCCCAGCGCCAAGGTTAAGCCTAAAACCAAAGCGCTTCTGATATTTAATGCATTCATTTTTATGTGCCTGTTCAGAGGTTCACAGCTATTTTACAGAATATGAGCGCAGGCACGAGCAAAAAAGTGATGGGAGACTTTACGGTTGAACCGCCAAGCTTCATCAGCGAAGCTCCACAGTAGCTTTTGCAGAAACTCCTATTGCAGATAGAAGCCGAGCGCAATACTTCTTCCATATTGCTAGAACAGTGCGGCGCTTCAGCTCATAACGCAGAGCGCACCGGCGACCATGACGCAGCGAAGTGGAGACAAAGGCATCCGAGTGACGCGCCTGGTTAACTGTTCCCAAGCATGTACGCACGAAACTGCCGCTCCTCTCGCATGACATAGAGGACGAGAACCCGCTTCTTATCCTCACGATAAAAAATGCGGCACGGTGGAACCACTACCTCCCTGTATACCGAATTAGGGAGCTCTGGAGGAATCCGTCCGGATTGGGGAAAATCTTCCAAGCGCTCGGTCTTATCGAAAACTTCTTGGACCAGATGACTTGCGGCAACAGGATTATCCAGAGCAATGTACTCAGCTATGGCATCCAGTTCTTGAAGGGCAGGCTCCGTCCAGATTACTTCAGCCATTTACTCATTTTCTCCCTGGCCTCACTTTGACTGTACGTTCTTCCCTCAAGTACAGCACGCTCTCCCCGTGAGAGCCCCTCAAGCAGCTCAAGTCGGCGCTGCATAAACTCGTAATCCTGCACATCGACAAGATATGCCGATGGCTGACCATGCTCCGTGATCAGTATCGGCTCTTTAGACAAGCGCAGATCTGCCAGAATCTTTGTGGCTTGGCGCTTGAGGTTCGTAACAAGCTCAACTTTCATGGGCTCACCCTAAATCAGACTAATAGTGACACTATAGTATCACTATTCAGGTAGGACAATCACAGCTAACGCCTGAATTAAGCCGTGTCGCGTAGCGCTTCAGCTTGAATGAATTGTTAGGCATCAAGCCGGATACTCCCCGCTGCGCTCTGCGGATTGCGGTTGTGGCACGATGCATAAATCTAAGCGGCTCAACTTGCCGCCTGCAATGCGAGCAAGGACGAAACCAACGAGGTTGTCTCTGCTATTTTGGGCGAGCACAACGCATGGCTGGCGTTGACCATATGCGGCGACCATGCCCATCTCTGCGAATACAGTGGCACCGGCATTTTTGATTGTGACGAGCTTGGGGCGAATGTAGTCCAGGAATGATTGCTTTGAATCAAGCGGTGTGAACACTGCCTGAGACTCATACGTGAAATTGTCCGCAAGCAACGGCTCTAGCGCACTAACGTCCAATGTGTTCATCATCTTTGCATAAGCGCGTAGCGCTTCAGTTTGCGTGAGTTCCATGAAAATCCCCCTGATGCCTAACGTAGAGCTTTGCGGCAATTTTGTAGCCGCGAAGCGGTGGAGAAATTGTCCGGCAAAAGCGACTGGTTATGTAACAAACCCCAATATTGCATTCGTGAGCTCCGGCATAATCACAGACTCTGCTACGAAAAGATAAAGAAGCAAGCTCAAAAGCTTAACGAAACTGCCCGCCACACCGCGTGTCTTCTGAGTAAAATAAAGCAAAAGCGCGGGCAGACCTATGATACTTGTAGCCAGAAACACAATGGCGAATTGCAGGCTTACGAATGCGGAGCCTGCGGCGAAGAGCAAGCATCCGGCCATAACCCAATAGATAAAAAAGTCTTTCTGTTCGAGAGGGAAAGGAATCTTCACGGCTGCTGGCTTCTGCTTGTTACATAACAGTTTATTAGTAAGCATGCTCGTTTTGTCACCCGCTGCTGCTTACCGTTAGTTAATATAATCACTTGTATTAAATAGGCTTTCTTTAAAAATACAAGACTCTCTGTTATTACAAATAGTGCATGCCGTCTATCCTGTTTGCACGATGCACATTATCTCACCCAAAGAATTCATAAGAAGCCTCTGAATAACTACCTGCGTAGCTACCACCGCGTTAAAAACGTACTCACAATCTTTA
>LFTS01000235.1 GCA_001513435.1 Gammaproteobacteria bacterium DTU040 | reverse complement strand
GATGTGCGCTTAACGCAATCAGGAACAAGCATTAACAAACCGGGTCGTTTAAGCAAAGCAGGCAACTCTTATTTACGCACAGCGCTGTTTATGCCAGCTTTATCGGCAGCGACTCACGATGCTAATGTACGAGCGTTTTATCAGTCGCTGATTCAACGTGGCAAGAAAAAGATGCAAGCACTGTGCGCAGTGATGCGTAAAATGCTGACGGGAATCTGGGCATGCTTAAAATTAAATTTGCCTTTTGATTCTTCAAAATTATTCAGTGAAGAGCACAAAAAAGCTTGTGCTTAAACAGAGTATCTACAAATTGCTAAAGCCAGACCCACACCAACCCTAACTGTAGATACTCTGTTTAAACGTAAGGTTTTTTATGCTGCTTGCTAAACAGTTTTGAAGAATCAAAGGGTGTCTTTGTTTGCACGCAGTCGGTCGCTTGGCGCAGCTCTTGTGGGAGCGCAACTCTTGCGCGAATGTGACTAGCCGGCAACGTCTGAGCTGGGTTTTTAACCGATAGCACTTGAGTTGGGTTTAAAGCCCGTATCGCGCATAAGATGCGCTCCCACAGAATGCCTTAGTACTGCGCCCAACTCCTGACGCCAATCCAATGGCTCAATGCCGAATGTCTCACTAAATAACTGATTATCTAGTACCGAGTAGGCAGGCCGTTTGGCAGCCGTAGGGTAATCGGCGGTAGTGATTGGGTTTAATGATGGCTGAGCAGCAATTAAGCCCAGTTGCAGCGCCTGAGCAAATATTTCCGTAGCAAATTCATACCAAGTGCAGCTGGGTGTGCCGCTGTAATGGTAGGTACCCCAAGGCTGGCTGGGATTCGTTTGATATCGGTTCACGATGCGCCACAAAGCCATGGCGATACTGCGCGCTGAGGTTGGGTTGCCATGCTGATCGGCTACCACGCTCAGTTCAGTGCGGGTTTGCGCTAAGCGCAGCATGGTTTTAACAAAGTTATTGCCTTCAATGCCAAAGACCCAACTGGTGCGCAGAATAATATGCTGTGGACAGTGTTGTTCTATCGCCTGCTCGCCGGCGAGTTTGCTGGCGCCGTAAATGCTTTGCGGCTGACACAGATCGTTCTCACAGTAAGGCTGTGTTGCCTGACCGGAAAACACATAGTCGGTGGAAATATGCAGTAACGGGATGTTGGCTTGCTCTGCGGCCTGTGCCAAATGTAGGCAGGCACCACTATTGACCGCATAGGCGTGTTCGATGTCGGTTTCGGCCTGGTCAACTGCAGTGTAAGCGGCGGCATTAATAATTAGCTCGGGCTGATGTTCAGCTACGGCTTGATTAACCTGTGCAGCACTGCTGATATCCAGCTCGTGCGAGCCTAGAGCGATGAGTTCGAAAGGCGGTGGTGCTTGGCGTACTAGCTCATGACCAACCTGGCCGCGAGCACCAGTGATTAAAACGCGCATGGTAAATCCTGCAAGTTAGAGTGAGTGGCGCAGTAAATCTTTGAGTAATGGCAGTTGCTTGTCTTTCTCTGAGAGCAACGGCAATGTGACGGGCCAGTTAATATTAAGCTGTGGATCGCTCCAAAGTACACCTGCCTCATCCTGCGGATCGTAGTATTCAGTACAGCGGTAATGGAAGTCGGCACAGTCAGAAAGCACGCAAAAACCATGGGCGTAGCCGGGTGGAATCCATAGCTGCGTATGGTTCACATCGCTTAATTCGATACCAAAATACTGACCAAAAGTGGGTGACTCAGGATTAATGTCAGCCGCGACGTCATAAACCGCACCCTGACTCACATTAATGAGCTTGCCTTGTGGCTTGGTCTGTTGGAAATGTAGACCACGCAGGACACCTTTTTGTGAGCGTGAGTGATTGTCTTGCACAAAGTTGGCAGCAATACCGGCTTGGTGATAGCGCTCAGCCTGAAAGGTTTCTAAGAAAAAACCACGTGCATCTTTAAAAACTTTAGGCTGAATAACCAGCACGCCGGGAAGATTGGTTTGTGTGATTTGCATAGTTAGCCTGTTTATAAATGCTTATTTTTAAAGTGGATTTTATAAAACAAAGGGGGCTGGGGTCTATGTTAATAACGCCCAGCTTCCTTAGGGCTGTCTAGCCCAGTATGCGCTGCAAGTATTGACCATAACCTGTTTTTTCCAAGGCTTTGGCTTGCTCGGCGAGTTGCGCCGCATTGAGCCAGCCGTTGTGGTAAGCAATTTCCTCTAAGCACGCCACTTTGAGTCCTTGGCGGGCTTCGATGGTTTGTACAAATTGCCCCGCTTCCATCAACGAGTCGTGTGTGCCCGTATCAAGCCAAGCAAAGCCTCGACCTAACCGGTCTACATGCAGATCGCCGCGCTGCAAATAGGCATTGTTCACATCGGTTATTTCTAGTTCGCCACGAGCAGAGGGTTTGATTTGTTTAGCTATGTGGGTGACATCGTTGTCGTAAAAATATAAACCGGTAACGGCGTAGTTAGATTTTGGTTGTTGCGGTTTTTCCTCGATGGAGACTGCTTTACCGTTCTCATCAAACTCAACCACACCAAAGCGCTCAGGGTCGGTAACGTGATAGCCGAAAATAGTTGCACCAGACTGGCGCTGTATGGCCTGTTTGAGCGTGGCGCTAAAGCCGTAACCATAAAAAATATTATCACCGAGAATAAGACACACATTGCTGGTGCCAATAAAGGTTTCACCGATGATAAAGGCTTGTGCCAAACCATCCGGTGAAGGCTGCTCGGCATAGCTCAGCTGTACGCCAAACTGACTGCCATCACCCAATAACTTGCGGAAATTGGGCAGGTCATCGGGTGTCGAAATAAGTAAAATATCGCGAATACCTGCCAGCATTAATACCGATAATGGATAGTAAATCATCGGCTTGTCGTAAATGGGCAACAATTGTTTGGAAATGCCTTTGGTGATGGGATACAGGCGTGTGCCGGAACCGCCAGCCAAAATAATGCCTTTAGTTGTGTGGGTGTTATGCATGGGCAGCCAAAGTCTCTTTATTTTCTACGATGATAGCGAGTATATAAGAGTTTGCACTGTAATGAAGCCATAGAGCCTTTGGCTGGCAATGGTTTATTATAGGAGGCGCTAACATTATTCAGCGTTTCCTATAGCTACTTTGTTCAAACACAAGGCTTACCTTCATGATTCAGTCCAAGCTTCCTGATGTGGGTTTAACCATCTTTAGTCAAATGTCGCAGCTCGCACAGCAGCATGGTGCGCTTAATCTGTCGCAGGGTTTTCCGGATTTCCAGGCGCCCGAACCCTTAATTGCCGCCTTGGGGCGTTATGCACAAGCTGGGCACAATCAATACGCCTCCATGGCAGGTGTTGCGCCCTTGCGTGAACAGTTAGCGCAGAGTATCGCGCAGCTCTATGGCGCTACACTGTGCCCGGAGCAGGAAATCACCATTACGCCCGGCGCGACTCAGGCGTTGTTCTGTGCCATTCAGGCCATAGTAGGTCCGGGTGATGAAGTCATAGTGTTTGATCCCTGTTATGACAGTTATGCACCGGCCGTGCGTTTGGCAGGAGGACGTACAGTACATGTACCGCTAAGCAGCGACTTTAGCTATGACTGGCAGGCTTTTGCTCAAGCGCTTTCGTCGCGTACGCGTCTGGTTATTATCAATAGCCCGCACAATCCCAGCGGAGCCACCATCACGCAGGAAGATTTAACCCAGTTGGCCCAGCTAACGCAGGAGCAGGGTATTTATATTCTGAGTGATGAGGTGTATGAGCATTTGTTGTTTGATGGACGCCAGCATCAGTCGGTGTTAAATCATCCGCAGCTTTTTTCGCGCGCCTGTGTGGTGGGCTCCTTTGGCAAAACTTTTCATGTGACGGGTTGGAAAACCGGTTACCTGGCTGCGCCGCCTGCATTGACAGCTGAAGTGCGAAAAGTGCATCAATATGTGAGCTTTTGTGCGCCCACGCCTATCCAGCTAGCTTTGGCCGATTTTATGCAAAACCATCCTGAACACATTCAGGAGTTGCCCGCGTTTTATCAGGTCAAGCGTGATCAGTTATGTGCAGCGCTAACAGAGTCTCGATTTAGTTTTAGCCCCAGCGCCAGTACCTATTTTCAATTGGTGGATTACCGAGCTATTCGTGATGATTTGGATGATGTTGCCATGGCGCGCTGGCTGACCGAGCACAAAGGTATCGCCAGTATTCCGTTGTCGGTCTTTTACCAGCAGCCACCTGAGCAGCAGTTTTTGCTAAGGTTATGTTTTGCTAAAACCACCGCCACCCTTGAACAAGCAGGAGAATTACTATGCGCGATATAAATGATCTGACTGACTTGCAGTTAGCCTTGGTGCAAGCACCCTTAGTGTTTGGTGATGTAAAGGCTAACTTGGCAAACTTTCAGCGTTTATTTACTCAGGTTCAGGGCGCTGATTTGGTATTGCTGCCCGAAATGTTTAATACCGGTTTTAGCATGGAGTCCGCCGCGCATGCAGAAGAAGTTAACGGGCCAACGACCCAGTGGCTGTTGGCGCAGGCTAAACAGCTTAACGCTGTGGTTTGCGGCAGTTTGATTGTACGTGTGGCAGAGGGTGATTATCGCAATCGATTACTGTGGGCTTGTCCGGATGGCAGTTTGCAGCATTATGACAAGCGCCACTTGTTCCGCATGGTCGGTGAGCACGAGCACTATACTGCCGGTCAGCGGCAGCTGGTGGTCGAGCTTAAAGGCTGGCGTATTCGCCCGCTGATTTGTTATGACCTGCGCTTTCCGGTGTGGAGTCGCGATGCGCAAAATACCGACTTACTGCTGTATGTCGCCTGCTGGCCAAAAGTGCGCCGCTCGACCTGGAATCGTTTGTTAGCCGCACGTGCCATCGAAAATCAATGCTATGTGGCGGGCGTTAACCGCATTGGTGAGGACCATAATGGTTACCCACACAGCGGTGACTCCCAAGCGCTGGATTATTTGGGTGATCCGCTGCTGCTGGCGTATGAGCAAGAAGGCGTTTACCACGTGCGCCTTAATGCGCAATCCTTAGCACGCTTTAAACAGAAATTCCCTGCCTATATGGATGCAGATGATTTTAGTATTTCAGACAGGGATTGAGTAAGGCAGCCGTGGCAGAGCGCAAAATAATCCATATCGATGCGGACTGTTTCTATGCTGCGGTGGAGATGCGCGAAGACCCAAGCTTGCAGGGCAAACCTGTGGCGGTGGGCGGTAATGAGCGTCAGCGCGGTGTGGTGGCGACCTGCAACTATGAGGCGCGTAGTTGGGGAGTGCACTCAGCGATGCCCACGGCGCAGGCACTTAAGCTGTGTCC
>LFTS01000175.1 GCA_001513435.1 Gammaproteobacteria bacterium DTU040 | reverse complement strand
GTTTAAAGCGCTGTGTACCGCGCTGAGTAAGTTTTCGCCCTGGGCAATTCGACCAGCAAGAGCGCTAGCAAGTGTACAGCCCGAGCCGTGGTATTTTCCGGGTAAGCGTTGTTGGATAATATCGTGGCGACTGCCGTCTTCTAGGTAGAGGCGGTTATGTAGCTCGTTTTCAGGGCCGTGACCGCCGGTGATGAGCAAGTTTTTACAGTGCTTGAGCAGCACCTCTGCGCATTCGTCCTCAGTACCATAGGGTAGTTCGGCTAGCATCTGCGCTTCTGGCAGATTAGGGGTAACTATATGAGCCAAAGGCAACAGCTCTTCCCTGAGTGTAAAGCCGACATCGCCAGCGCCCAAAGAACCACCGCCTTCGGCGCGCAACACAGGATCGCAGATTACCGGGATGTTTGGGCTCATGTGCATGACCTCAATGGCGGTACGCACCATTTCGCTTGAGCCCAGCATGCCGAGTTTGATAGCTGAAACGCTAACATCGCTAAGAATGGCACGCGCCTGAGCAACAATCCAGTCGTGGTCTAGCACACGAAAATCGCTGACGTTGACCGTGTCCTGAATGGTTAATGCAGTAATAGCAGGCGCAGCGTGGCAGTTTTGTGCTAGCAGGGCTTCGATATCAGCCTGTATGCCAGCGCCGCCTATGGGGTCGTGTCCTGATAGGCATAGTACAATTGGGCGAAAAGAAGGGTTGGTCATTATTAAGCCTTTATTCACAAATAATTAGAGGTGGTTAGGTGTTTCACAGGTAGTAGGTTCATCTAAGCATTTCTGCGCGCTTAACCAGCGCAAAGCGCGCGCTTTAGCTTGCTCGGGGGTATTGGCGAATGATAACTGTCCTCTACGCATACGAACATCGGCGCGGCGCATTTTTCTGCGCACGCGTGCCGAGGTGCCAAGGAAGATAATGCCTATGCCTTGTGCGTGGTAGTCATTTACCACGTTTTGTAAGGCGGCAAGGGCAGTCATGTCTAGCATAGAAACTGCGCTTAAATCGACAATGACAATCTGCAATCCAGGACTGAAGCGACGTAGTGCGCTAAGAGCTTTTTCAGCAGCTCCAAAGAATAAAGGCCCACGGATAGCATACAGAGCAACAGACTCTGGTAGCTCGCCGAGTTCATCAAAATGTTCGCGGCTAATGCTGGTGGTGTCGGTAAGCTCACTCATGCTCTTAATAAATAGACCGGCAGCCAACAGCAGGCCAACTCCAACGGCGAGTACCATGTCGAATAAAACTGTCAAAATAAAGCAGGTTAATAACACCAATACATCATTACGCGGTGAGATTTTTAGTGTGTGAATGACGTGTTTAGGCTCGCTCATGGTCCAAGCTACCATGAGTAGCAGTGCAGCCAGTGCAGCCATAGGGATATAAGTGAACAGCGGCGCCAATACTAAGATGGCGAGTAAAACCACAAATGCGTGAATAATGGCGGAGACTGGTGAGACAGCGCCGGCACGTACGTTTGCAGCGCTGCGGGCAATGGCTGCAGTGGCAGTGATGCCGCCAAACATGGGCGCCACAATATTGCCTATACCTTGGCCAAGCAGCTCACCATTTGGATCGTGTTTGGTGCCTGCCATACCGTCAGCCACTACGGCGCACAACAAAGACTCGATTGCGCCCAACATTGCTATTGCAAAAGCAGGTGCTAATAGTTGACGAAACAGCTCGAAAGACAATACCAGTGGTGCATCATTGGCGCCGGTTAGCTGCCATGGCCAGGTGAAACTGGGTAGAAAAGGCGGAATGCCGGGATGACTAACGCCGTCAACCATATAGCTGAAACGATCACCAATGGTGACAACATCAAGCTCAATAGAATGAAACACAAGACCCAGCAATGTGCCCAAAGTTAAGGCAACCAAGTGGCCGGGGATTTTTGGGAAAAATTTGGGCCAAATAACCAGAGTGCCAAGAGTTAAAGCAGCAACAAGAGTATCGCCCATGCGTATGCTGGGGAGGGCGAGCACTAGGCCTTGTATGCGTTCAATATAGTTGGCTGGAGTATCGATGCCTGTTAAACCAAAAGCGTCCTGTATTTGTAAGGTGGCGATTACCACGCCGATACCAGCGGTAAAGCCGAGTATGACTGGGTAAGGAATAAACTGCAGTAACGCACCGGCACGCAAAAAAGCCATGATGACTAAAATAACGCCTGCCAGCGAAGTACAGAGTAAAAGTCCGCCCAAGCCGAATTGTTGTGTGATGGGCAAAAGAATGACTACGAAAGCAGCGGTAGGACCGGATACGTTAAAACGTGAGCCGCCCAGTAGAGCGATTATAAAGCCACCAACCAATACAGTGTAAAGGCCGTGCTGCGGGGCCGCGCCTACGGCAATAGCTAATGCCATGGCTAGAGGAATAGCAATAATACCCACGGTTAAGCCCGCACTAATATCTCCGCGTAGTGAGTTCACTGAGTAGCCAGCAGCAAAGCTTTGGCGTAAAGCAGAAAATAAAGGGGGAAGATACATCACTGGCTCCAGACGGTTTTTTAGTGGAATTAAGTTGCAATATTCTCTGTAATAGGCATAATTGCCCGACTCTTTTGGACAGTATGCCTAGCTGAACAATTGAATAGACAGGAAGATGCTACGCCTGTCGAGCATGTAAGTTCAAGTAAGCACGAGACCCGAGCCCCCGAAAGTAGTGCTTGCTATGCAGCTTTAAACAGTCAACACCAGACTAATGATTAGGATTTGCCGTTTAAAATAACTGAACGGCTCTGAGGCTATAGCGAATGAAAACTTTTAGTGCAAAACCAGAAACAGTGAAACGCGACTGGTATGTGATCGATG
The DNA here is from genome assembly GCA_001513435.1 of Gammaproteobacteria bacterium DTU040. Taxonomy (GTDB): domain Bacteria; phylum Pseudomonadota; class Gammaproteobacteria; order Pseudomonadales; family Pseudomonadaceae; genus Thiopseudomonas; species Thiopseudomonas acetoxidans. Next base: position 1,473 of record LFTS01000175.1, on the reverse strand, counting down.
CAGCTGGCCAGACCTTGGGTCGTTTGGCTACTGAAATTGCCACCCGCCTGCGTGGAAAACATAAGCCTGAATACACCCCTCACGTTGATACTGGCGACTATATTGTTGTCATCAACGCAGAGCAGGTACGAGTAACAGGAAAGAAAACATCTGATAAGCTCTACTATTCACATACAGGCTACCCAGGTGGAATTAAGTCAATCAGTTTCGAGAAGCTGATTGCGCGTGCACCTGAGCGAGTGCTTGAAGGCGCAGTAAAGGGCATGTTGCCTAACAACCCACTGGGTCGTGCAATGTACCGTAAGCTTAAAGTTTACGCAGGTACTGAGCATCCACATGCTGCACAGCAACCCACAGAACTGAAGATTTAACGGGAATAGTAGATTATGTCGGCGAATCAAAATTACGGTACAGGCCGTCGCAAGACTGCAACAGCACGTGTCTTCTTGCGTCCAGGTACTGGCAGTATTTCAATTAATAATCGCAGCATCGACGATTTTTTCGGTCGTGAAACAGCGCGCATGATGGTACGTCAACCGTTAGAGCTCACTGAATCCGCAGAGAAATTCGATGTGTACGTTACTGTGGCAGGTGGTGGTATTACAGGTCAGGCTGGTGCTATTCGTCATGGTATTACGCGTGCACTGATGGAGTACGACGAAACTTTACGTGGTCAATTGCGTAAAGCTGGCTTCGTTACGCGTGATGCTCGTGAAGTTGAACGCAAAAAAGTTGGTTTACGTAAGGCGCGTAAGCGTCCTCAGTACTCCAAGCGTTAAGTCTTTGCGTATTCAGAGAACGCCCATATTCTGTTTAGAAGTGGGCGTTTTTTGTATCCGTAAAAGGCAAAAGAACGTGCGACAAATTGTCATGGTTGTATGAGGCTAGCAAAGACAACGGCTAAACCTACCGATAGCATAGACTTCCCGTAGATTTAGTTAGTCAAGATCAAGCTTCCAAGTTTTCTGCTAGTCAATAATCTTGTCAATTGCACGGCTTTTCTTTACCATTCTATGGATTGAAAAAAACAGTTAGTTTTTTTCTTAATAAAAGGCTTTGTAAAAAAGCCAAATAAGCTGATGGGAGACGACTTAATGAGCAATGACGGCGTGAATGTAGGCCGACGTCGCTTTCTAGTGGCAGCCACAAGTGTTGTGGGTGCAGTAGGAGCGGCAGGCGCTGCTATCCCGTTTCTGGGGTCTTGGGCCCCCAGTGCGAAGGCTAAGGCCGCGGGCGCACCAGTGCGAGTAAACATCAGTAAGGTTGAGCCAGGACAGCAGGTTGTTGCTGAGTGGCGTGGCCAGCCTGTTTTTGTTGTTCATCGCACTCCTGAAATTATGGCTGGACTGGAAACACTCGAGCCAACCTTGGCAGACCCGGATTCCAAAGAATCTGAGCAGCCTAGCTATGTAGACCCTAAACATCGTTCAATTCGTCCAGAGATATTGATCGTTATTGGACTCTGTACTCACC
>LFTS01000269.1:6313-7262 GCA_001513435.1 Gammaproteobacteria bacterium DTU040 | reverse complement strand
AAGTTCCCCGATATTTTTACCAGCCGATCAGATTTTTTCTACACCCTTAAATGCGAAGAGCCATCAATGATTCCGGCGTCTCCAATACGCTGCCAGGGCAAGCCCACGACCAATGCCGAAAGCTGCTCGGCGGTCAGGGCTTGTTGCGTACCACGCCAGGATTCCAGCCAATGGAATTTGCCCTGGTTCAAACGACGAGCACACAGCCATACGCCAAGGCCGTCATGTACCAGAACCTTCATCCGGTTGCAGCGCTTGTTGGCAAACAGATAGGCACAATGGGGTTTGGCTGAACCAAACACCTGCACCACTCGTGCCAGTGCGGTGTCCGGCCCAGCCCGCATATCCAGCGGCTCGGTAGCCAGCCAGATCTCGTCAATGCGAATCATGCCAGCCACTCTTTGAGCAAGAACGCACACGCGCTGGCCTGTTCCGCGGGACAGTGCACAACAATGGTTCCGCTGGCGTGCGGAATCTTGATTTCAATCGGAGCACCGGATGCGGCGGATGCCGCAGTTGGCAGAGGCAAAGCCACAAACGCCGGTGTTGTAGATGGGTTGTCTGGTACTATCGGCATTTGCCCTGTCAGCTCCCTGATCCAGCGGTGCACCATGTTGGCGTTGAGATCATGGCTGCGGGCAATGCGGGCTACCGAGGCCCCGGCCATTTGGCACTGGGCAACGATGTCGGCCTTGAAGGCTTTGGCATAACGCCGGCGAGTGGTCGCTTGAAGCTCTCTTAATCGGGTCATAATAGGTGTCCACGTAAAAATAGGTGGACACTATCGGGCAGCTGGTCGAACAGCCTCAAGGTGGGATGGCCGGACGCTTACTGAGAACGCCCATAAAGCCTTTGATATAGCGCTGGAAAGGTTTACTGCTAAGTATCCACGCGCAATGGAATGCTTAGCTAAAGACCGTGAGAGCATGTTGGCTTTCTACGACTTTCC
>LFTS01000269.1:3113-6141 GCA_001513435.1 Gammaproteobacteria bacterium DTU040 | reverse complement strand
ACAAGTAATGGAGCAATCAGACAGGAAAACCGCCTGATGCTCGTACACCAGATTTGACCATAGCTCCTAAAGGTGCATACAGGGTTAGATATTGAATAACACACCCTTATTCAAGTCAGCTTGAGTAAGGGTGTAAGTCAAAAAACACTTCTAAGCATTTTACTTCCAGAGTACTTAGAATCTATCTTATCGGTTTATTTCAAATTTATTTTCTTAACAGCCATAATCAGGACACCAAGAGCTACAATCACAACACCCATTTGTGCTTGACTAAAATAGCTCTCAGTAACAATTTGCTGCATTGCACTCTCTGGCTCTGTAAAAATATACTGGAGTAAAGAGTATATAAACCAGTATCCACCAATGGCAACCAACCCAATGCCTGATGTCAAACCCAAAAAACTCATAGCTTTATATAAATATTTATTAAATATATTTTTAGACTCTTCCACTTCACGATCAGGTAGATTTTTATTCATATCACTCATAAACTTTTCCTTTCAGTCCAAATAAAGTAATAAAAAACTAGAACCATTATTAATTATCTTAAGCTGCAAGTATAATATTAGATTTTTAAAAACTCACGCTTTATTTACTAAAATCAAAGAAACATACGACCGAATCGCTCACATTTAACTTCCTCTGTTGATTGCGTAAAGCTTAAAAAATAAAGGGCAACCAAAACCAGCTTACACACAATTGAGTATGCGCCAATTAGGGTTGCCCTTTACCCAGTGTTACTACTTAGATAGCAACTACTTTATTTGCGCAAGGACCTTTTTGACCTTGACCAACTTCGTATTCGACCGCTTGGCCGTCATTTAAAGTTGCGTATCCACCACCTGCCTGAATTTCAGAGTGGTGCACAAACAAATCTTTACCACCGTCGTCAGGTGTAATGAAGCCGAAACCTTTGTCAGCATTGAACCACTTTACAGTACCTTTAGCCATTTTACTTTACTCGTAATTATTGGTGAGAAATATAGTTATATGCGAATTCACCAGTTCGTATATAAAGCAGTGATTCAGATTAGAGCGCATAGCGTCCTGCACAGCCGAACAAGACCTGTGTGCCAGCACCAAAATGCAGACGGTTACAGCTTGTTAACGGCAACACGTGCTACTCCGAATATCACGATTGTATAGTATGCGCCAATAGATGACATTAATGAACATATGGATTAACAAATCTAACCCTTTTCTATCTAGCCTGTATCCGCAAGCACAGGATGAAATTGCCGCATCGCCTACTGTGGTATGCGTGGCGGTGAATTTGTAGTCTCAGTTTAAGCGTGATCTTTTTAACCGCTTTTATTGTTACTGACGTCCAATATGTGCCCAGCCCAGTCTATTTTCTTAAAACGTCGCTTCGTACAGGCTTTCAACCTTATCTCTGGCCCATTGGGTTTTGCGTAAAAACTTCAATGATGACTTGATTGACTGCTCATTTTTAAAGCAGTTCACATTGATTCGTTGCGCCAATCCATCCCAGCCATAATGTTCTTGCAGACTTGTCACTATCTGCTCAAGCGTAACGCCGTGCAAGGGGTTATTGGTTTGTTCGTTACTCATGTTGCATACACCCGCATGTTATCTAAGAAAGCACTGAATCTATGCCTGCGCCGCTAGAGCGTTGATAGAAAGCGTACAAATGATCTGTCCTTACTCTATTCCCTGCTGCGGTACTAATTGCTCGCAACGGTAAAAAGCCTGTCCTGTTTCATCCAGCGCCTGAGTGAGTTTTGGCAGGAGTGCCTGCATGTGGGTCATAAGTTGCCAAGGTGGATTGATGACCAGCATGCCAGAAGCCGTCATACCTTGACCTTCTGCGTCGGCAGCCAAGCCCAGCTCAAACACCTGAATATCCTTAATACCGCTTTTAACAAACTGCTGGTGCATACGCTTAATGCGGCTGCGCTCAACCACGGGATACCAAATGGCGTAACTGCCCGTGGCGAATTTTTTATAGGCGCTGGCTACTGTTTTAAATACCGCATCGTAGTCAGATTTTATTTCATAAGACGGGTCAATAAGCACCAGAGCCCGTCGTGAGGGTGGTGGCAACCGCCCTAATAAGCCGCTTAAACCATCTTCTTTAAAGACTTTGAATTTGCTATAACCTTGCGTGTTTTTTACCAGCCGTTTGTAATCTTCAGGATGCAACTCATACAGCCATGCATGATCTTGGCTGCGTAAAAATTGCGCGGCAATCAGCGGTGACCCCGGATAAAAACCCAGTTTGGCTGACTTACTATTAAATGCAGCTATCGTTTGCTGATACAGGTTCAATTCAGGCCAGTTTAAATCCATTAGTTTGGCTACGCCCTGACGATACTCCTGCAGCTTATCGGCATGGGCTGATTGTAGGTGATAAAGCCCAGCGCCGCTGTGGGTGTCCACATAGCTGAAACCCTTATCTTTTTTAATCATATGCTGCAGCATTTCCAGCAGCACAATGTGTTTAAGCACGTCCGCAAAATTGCCGGCGTGAAATGAGTGGCGATAACTTAACAAGGTGATTTCTCTATCAAAATACGTGGTTAGGCACGTGCTGTTTAATTGCTGGCAAAACAATTGCCGCCGCTCTGCTTAGCCTTATACATCGCCGCATCAGCCGCTTGGATAATGCGATCGGCGCTGTTGCCATCTTTAGGATAGTGCGCGATGCCTATAGACACACCCACCGTCACACTTTGACCTTCAATTTGGAAGGGCTGGGTGATTTGGCGAATAATTTTTTCGGCAATAACGTTGGCCTGTAGCGTATCGGTTGCCGACTCAACAATCATTAAAAACTCGTCACCACCCAAACGTCCAACAATATCATTGGCACGTACTACACTACGGATTCGCTGCGCCACTTCTCGTAACAGGCAATCACCCACCTGATGACCAAAGTTGTCATTCACCGGTTTAAATTTATCCAAATCAATAAACAGCACAGCAAACACCTCTGTGTTTTCTACACAGTGCGCTAAACGATTCAGCAGCGCGTTTCGATTTGGCAAGCCAGTAAGCGCATCGTGAT
>LFTS01000269.1:0-3086 GCA_001513435.1 Gammaproteobacteria bacterium DTU040 | reverse complement strand
TAGCTGATTTGCGCGCTGGTGTTATTAACCGAGCTGATGTTCTGCAAAGTGGGCGTGATAGCGCTCTCATCGCCTGCTAATTTTTTATAGCAAATCTCACCCTGCCAGCTGCCCTTAGTATTTAGCAGTTGCGTTAAATCCTGCGTAAGCAGCTGATTGTTGTCACATACGTCTGGGGGTAAAAACTCTTTTAGATTTCGCTTTGCAACAGAGAGGTCATCCACGTGAAGAATTTTTTTAGCGCCCTCATTGGCACGCACAATGTTGAATTGCGGATCGGTGATTAAAATCGCCTGCTGAGTTTGCTCAAACACACTGGCAGCCAACCGTAATTCGATGGCGTGTCGCTCAATTTCTGCTGCTTGCCGGGTAAGCTTGTTGATCAAGGGTCTCACGGCGTAATGACTGATAAGCGCCCCCATGACCAGCATGATGAAGATACTGAGGTATGCCCAATACATTTCTTGGTAAGCCGCTTGGTAAAAGATGTGCTGCGGAATCTGGATAAGCAGCCCCCAACCAACCTCGGTTAGTGGTACATAAAGCAAGGTGAAATCTTGCTCAGCGGTGAGTTCAGATAGACGCGCCTTACTGTAATCAAGTTCAGTTAATGCACGTTTGAATGCAGGACTTAACTCCTGACGTATCACCTGCTGCAGGCTGGGGTCGTAATTTAAGGACAATAAAGAATCTTGATTGATCAGGTGCAGCTGCGCACTGTGCGTATAGGTACCAAACTCGCTCAATAAGGGCGCCAAACTTTGCGTATCAAAGTAGAGCATATCCCAACCCACTAACACGCCTTCTGGGCTGCGGATTTCTGCAGTCACGCGAATCAAGTCTATGACTGGATCGTTGAGGCTCACTACTTTTTGCGTTATAGCTGTTAAATCCAGCGTTCTAACCTGCTCGGCGAGCTCACCCACAGCAGCCACCACTTCGTGCTGGGGTGTAACGCGCACCATAGCGCGCAAGTCTGGAATATGGCTGGCTGGTTCGGCCAAACGTGGCTGGCTGAATTCCTGTAACTGCGCCAAAGACAGCGTGCCGTCTAAATAGGCTTCTAGGCGTTTACGTATCTCAGTACGGCTGGTGAACTGCGCTGCTAAAGAGTGCAAGCGCGCAAAATGGTTGTCTATTGCACTGGCTTGCGCAGTCGCATTGGTTAGATTGACCTGTTCAATATGCGAGCGTATTGAATAATACATTGGCACAGTGGTGCTAAAGCCAACTAGGGCGCCCGTAAGCAATATTGTTATAAGTGATAACAATACAATCCTTTTGCCAACACTGAGTAACCTAGGCATAACGCATTAACCTTTTACACAAACTACCTGGCGCAGGGTATGCACAATTTCCACTAAATCTTGCTGTGCTGCCATAACCGCATCGATATCTTTATAAGCCATAGGCGTTTCATCTAGCACACCGGCATCCTTGCGACATTCTACATGAGCCGTAGCCTTTTGGTGATCCTTTACCGTAAAAGTGCGCTTGGCTTGGTTACGACTCATCACTCTGCCAGCACCATGACTGCAAGAGTTAAAGCTTTGCTGATTACCCAAGCCTCGGACAATAAAACTTTTCGCCCCCATAGAACCTGGAATAATTCCTAATTGACCGCGTCGAGCAGACACAGCTCCTTTACGGGTTATCCACAGCTGCTGCCCAAAATGCTGCTCTTGTTGCACATAGTTATGATGGCAATTAATCGCTTCTTGCACGCTGGTAAAGGGCGTATCTATTTCTTGTGCTAAGGCAGCCAAGGTGTGGTCCATCATCAGTTCACGGTTAACTCTGGCATAGTGTTGCGCCCAATCGACCGCTTCTACGTAGTCGGCAAAGAACGCACTGCCTTCTTGTAAGTAAGCCAAGTCCTCATCGGGTAAATTCATTTGATGGCGCTGCATATCTTGCTTTGCCAACTCAATAAAACCTGTACCTATGGCATTGCCCACGCCGCGTGAGCCGCTATGCAACATAACCCAAACCTGATTGGTTTCATCCAAACACAGCTCAACAAAATGATTGCCTGTGCCTAAAGTGCCTAAATGCAGGTGGTTATTGGTTTTCTCCAAGCGGGGGTGCTTAGCGGTAATTTTTTTAAAACCGGGTAACAACTTAGCCCACGCCTGATCCACCGACTTTGGCGGCTCATGCCAAGCACCCACGTCTCTTTTACCGCGACCAAAGCTGCGCCCGTGCGGCACTGCCTTTTCGATAGCACGACGAATCGATGCCAGATTATCCGGCAAATCCTCTGCCATTAATGAAGTACGCACCGCCATCATGCCGCAACCCAAATCAACGCCCACAGCGGCAGGAATAATAGCCTTCTGCGTGGGAATGACACTGCCGATGGTTGAGCCTTTACCCAGATGTACATCCGGCATCACCGCCAAATGACTAAAAATAAACGGCATTTGTGCGGTATTGAGCAATTGCTGCTTAGCTTCTGCTTGTACCGGCACGCCCTGCGTCCAAAGCTTAATAGGTACACCTTGGTGACTGCTTAATACTTGATAACCAGACATACTCTTACCTCAAAAACAGATGAAACATGACACAAACACTTAAATAATCGGTCTTAAACCATTGCTATAGCTTTCCTACTAACAACTTTTTGATGGAGTAGACTATGAACCCTTTACTTATCCTAGGTTTGGCCATAACCGTTTTTTCAACAGCTGTTTATGCCGATACCTACAAACTAGACCCAGACCACACCAATGCGCGCTTTGCTATTGGTCACTTTGGCACCAGTACCAATCATGGTGGTTTTTATAATCTAACCGGCGATATCACCGTAGACCCACAGCACGAAACGGGTCAGCTCAAGGTTATTATTCCAGTAGCGAGCGTTAATACAGGTAACCAGCAGTTCAATGAACACCTAAAAAGCGCTGATTTATTTAACGCAGAACAATACCCCACCATGACCTTCATCAGCACTCATTGGGACTATATCGATGGAGTACCGCACCAAGTAACAGGCGATCTCAACCTGTTAGGTCTAAGCCATCCAGTGACCCTGACCGCCACGCAGTTTAATTGTTATGCAAGCCCTAAATTCGATGGTGCAACAG
>LFTS01000162.1:8164-10230 GCA_001513435.1 Gammaproteobacteria bacterium DTU040 | reverse complement strand
GCGTGTTGGCTGTGCTAAAAATCAGCTCACGACATCAGTTGCTGTCGCTTTTAGAGCCTTTTTTACGCGGAATTCCTAGACGTTGGCGGCGCTCCCACAAGCTTTTGCGGCTAATGCCCAGTTTGTTCGCCAGATCCGTTTCTGTCATGTGATCCTGATGCTCTAAAACAAAGCGTTGGAAATAGCCCTCCATTGAGGGGTCCGTGTTGGATGAGGGCGTTTCTTCTTCCGTGCTGGAATGTTTAATTTCCAGATCAATTCCTAGCAGTTCGGTATTGATCTCAGTACCTTCGCACAGAATCACTGCGCGCTCAATGGCGTTTTCCAGTTCCCTAACGTTACCCGGCCAAGGGTATTTTTCCAGTGTGGTTAGGGTTTGCTTGCTAAATTTCATGGGCTCACGATCAAGGCGCAAGCGTTGCTGTTCAAGCAAAGCCTTGGCAATTTCAATAATGTCATCACCGCGCTCGCGCAAGGCGGGAAGGTTCAGGGCGATCACATGCAAGCGGTAGTAGAGATCTTCACGGAACTGGCCACTTTGCGACAGGGATTTTAAGTCTCTGTGTGTCGCTGCAATCAAACGGATATCGACTTTTTGTGACTGTACTGAGCCGACACGGCGGATTTCCCCTTCTTGCAGAACACGCAATAAGCGCGCCTGAGCTTCTAGGGGTAACTCGCCAATTTCATCTAGAAACAGTGTGCCACCGTGGGCGGCTTCAACCAGACCTGCGCGGGCGCGATCTGCGCCAGTGAAAGCGCCTTTTTCATGGCCGAATAATTCTGACTCAATCAGGCTTTCTGGAATAGCCGCGCAGTTAACTGAAATAATGGGCTCCTGAGCACGCTTGGAGAGCCGATGTAAAGCGCGAGCAACCAGTTCCTTACCTGTACCGGACTCACCCTGAATCAGCACGTTGGAATCGGTGGGGGCAACTTTACGAATTTTATCGAACAGCGTTAACATGCCCGGACTGCTGCCAATAATGCCTAAGTCGCTGTTATCACAGGATGATGTTTTTACCGTATCAGCTGGATCCGGTTGCTGTTGGCGTTCTTGTAAAATACGCGCGATGCTTTGCAGCATGTCGTCATGTTCAAAGGGCTTGGCTATATAGTCGATGGCACCCAGTTTCATAGAATCCACGGCTGAGCGCAGGCTGGCATAGCTGGTCATGATCAGTACGGGGATTTCTCCAGCCAGTTTGATCATTTCAGTACCGGGTGCACCGGGAAGACGCAAGTCACTGACGATGAGGTCAAATTCATTGGCAGCCAACAAAGGCTGTGCTTCCTGAACTGAGCCAGCTTCGCTGGTTTGATAGCCGTTGCGTTCCAACAAACGCTTTAAGGCCGAGCGAATAATGGGCTCATCTTCAACAATTAAAATATGGGGCATTGCTTTCTCTCAAGAGGGTTATTGCTCGATTAGTGCTGGCACGTTGGTTTTTGTTGGAGTGTGCCGCGGCAAACGAATACAAAAACGGGTTCCACGTTGGTTAACCTTATCACAAGGGCTATCAATAGAAATATCACCTTGATGTTCTTCGATAATGGAAAATACCATGGCCAAGCCAAGTCCAGTACCTTGACCGGGATCTTTGGTGGTGAAAAAAGGCTCAAACAGTTGCTCGATAAAGGCCGCATCAATACCCGTGCCTTGGTCTTCAATGTATAACCAGACTTCAGTACTGCTAGCGCGTGAGCTAATGCGGATGCTTGATTCGGCTGGGCTGGCATCGCGGGCGTTATCGAGCAGGTTAATAAATACTTGACCTAAACGCTGTGCATCGCCAAGCACAAAAAAGTGTGGGTCTATTTGGTTAATAAAATCAACGGGCTTTTGCTGTTGATTGAGTCGTAGCAGGTTGATTGCTTCATTGCACACATCAAATAGCTGCACTGGGACAAATTGTTCCCTAATTTGGTGTTCAGAGCGGGCGAAATTCATCATGGACTGCACAATGCGAGTTACTCGCTTGGTTTGCTCGATGATTTGTTCGCTGATTTCAAGCAGTTCAGCATCCTCGGCACGTTCCTCACGTACAATTTGCGCTAAGCAGGCA
>LFTS01000162.1:0-8142 GCA_001513435.1 Gammaproteobacteria bacterium DTU040 | reverse complement strand
TCTATTAATAGAACCAATCCGCCCGCACCGGATGAAACCAGTTGGTCGATAGCGGCTTTGTGAAGGTTGAGCCAGCGTGATTCATATTGGCTTTGTAGTTTTTTCTTATAAAAATGATTGTCGCTGCCTTGCACAAAGTCCGTCAGCAACTCTTGCCAAGGTTGGTCAATATTTTGAATGCGTGAGCCTATGACACGCACAGCGGCAATGCCGGTTAGCGCTTCCATAGCGCGATTCCACATCAAAATTTCATGATCAGCGGAGAGCGAGCAAACACCCAGCGGCAAGTCTTGTAGGGTTTGTCGATGGTAGCGACGCAGTGCATCCAGCTCGGCAGCCAAACCTGTCAAGCGTGAGCGGTAGTCTTCCAGTCGGCTTTCAATAAAGTGAATATCTTCTGTTTGATAGGATTCGCTGTCGTTGGTATAGGGCAGGAAGGAGCTGACTAAGTCTTGTGCAATGCTCGGTCCCATCAGGCCTGAAAGGTTGGCCTTGATCTGGTTTCTTAATCGTCTGAGGGCAAAGGGGCGGCTTTCGTCAAAGGGCAAACCCAACTCCTGCAGTGCGTGATCAACCTCGCGCTGTGCAGTCATGGCGCCTAAGGGTTTGGCTAGGGCGAGGGCGAAGTCCTGCGCTGAACCAGCTTGCAGGGTACGTCGCTCCGGCATGATGACTTTGTTAATTGCGCTAGCTTGCGCGGAACGCTTTTCTTCTTTGCTAGTGCGGGTGATTAAGGAGACCACGACGAAAATACTGCAGTTAACGCTTAGCGCCAAGATGCTGTAGTTATGCCAGCTATTGGGATCAAGCTGGTAGTTCAGGTTTAGTCCGGGAACCACTAGGTTGCGCACGTTAGACAGCAAGGGCAGTAATAGTCCAACTCCCCAAATTAGTAACCCTGCAGTAACACCGCCAATAAAGCCATAACGGTTGGCTTTAGGCCAGTACAGGGTGGCTAATACACCGGGAAAGAATTGCAGTGTGCCGGCGAAGGCAATGATGCCTAAACTGGAAAGGTCTGGATTGGAGCTGAGGACGATATAAAGGGTGTAGGCAGCGGCAATAATGGCAAAAATTAATAAGCGTCTGCTCCACTTGAGCCAGCGGTAAATGTTGTTTTCTGCGCTGGGTGGGTAAAGCGGCAATATCAGGTGATTAAGCACCATGCCCGATAAGGCAATGGTTAAGACGATGGTCACGCCACTGGCTGCAGATAGGCCGCCCATAAATGCGATTAAGGCAAGGTTGGGGTTGTTGACGGTAATACCCAGCCCTAGGGTGAAGTAGTCTGCAATGCTGGCTACTTCGAGCTTGAGCCCTGCCCATAAAATAATGGGCACGGGCAAACTCATCAACAGTAAAAATAAGGGCAAGCCCCAGCTGGCGGTCATCATGGCGCGAGGGTTGAGGTTTTCAGTAAACACCATGTGGTACAGGTGCGGCATAACAATGGCAGAGGAGAAAAACAGCAGCAGTAACGTGCGCCATGGACCTTCTTGCAGTGGGACCTGCATGTAGTTAAGAAACTGTTTGTTATCAAGGAGCCAGTTTTCTAAATCGGTTGGTCCAGAAAAAATATACCAGAGTGCGTAGCCGCCCACGCAAAGGATAGCGATGAGTTTGACCAGTGACTCAAAGGCGATGGCAAATACTAAGCCTTCGTGTTTTTCACGGCTGCCTGAGTGGCGTGCGCCAAAGAGTATTGAAAACAGTGCGATGAGTACGCAATAAAACAAGGCTATTTCATTAAGGATGGCTCTGCCGGTCATGATACTGACGGTTTCTGCTACGGCCTGTATTTGCAGTGCCAGCAAGGGGAGGGAGCCGATGAGTAAACCCAGGGCTGTCACGGCGCCAGCGGTGCTACTACGGAAACGGAAGGCAAATAGATCCGCCAGTGATGAAAGCTGGTGCGTGCGCGTAAGCTGTTGTATTGGATATAGAAGCACCGGAGCCAGTAAGAAAGCGCCTGATAAACCCAGATAGATGGATAAAAAACCGTTGCCGTATCGGTAGGCTAACCCAACTGCACCGTAGAACGCCCACGAGCTGGCGTAGACTCCTATGGATAGGGTGTAGGTGATGGGGTGGCGTACCAGTCGACGCGGAACCCAGCCGCGCTCGGTCATCCAAGCAACAGCGAAGAGGGTGATTAAGTAGGAAATGCTGATGAGAACCAGCTGGGTAAGACTAAAACTCATCAGTATCTCGCTGGGNNGGTGAAAATAAATAAATGCCGATAACGAGAATGAAAACTAAGCGGTATATGTACATGCAGTGCTCTTGGATATTGTTACGCATGGTAACGAGTCTGTTGTAAAGCGGCTAGTCTTTCACGCCTTGCCTTTTAGTCGTGCCAGTGTGCTTGAAATAAAAAAGTACGGACAGTTCGGTGTGTAAAAGCTATATAATAATTTAAATTATTTAAATAGTAGGGTGATCATTATGCAGTTTTCTAATTTTATGGATACCTATCCAACCTTTACGTTTACCTTGGCTAAAGAGGGCAGCCGTTTTGCTTCGGTGGATGAAATTATCGCCGAGCTAAAGGAGAAGATCAGTGCGGATCCTATCGCCTGTTTTATTGCGGATTTTGATCATTATGCCCATACCAGCGCGCTGCCTAATGGTGAGATTGCTGAAGGTATTAGTGCGGCGAAGAGTTTGATTTTTTGTTTTGGCATTAAACTGCCTAGTCCACAGGCGATGGCGCCGCGTCCGCGCTCTTTTGGCGTGTGCGAACTTACCGACAGTTTTGTGATTACTTTTATGCAGGCGCCTAATCCGCAAATGAATGAGGTGATGCAGGGCTGGGTTAAAGCGCTGGCTGAGTAAGTTGATGGGTTTTGCAGCAGGCTTGTGTTGCCAGCGAAGCGATTTTACCGTTCAAACTTACCTTTTAAATCCTGTGCGCTGTACTCCAGGGTGCTGGCGCGGTAACCGGCTCTAAGGTTGGGCAATGGCAAACAGTGTTGCCAGCCTTGTTTAGCCGGCAACACATTGGGCAGCATGTAGCTGGTTTCATCAAAACCAGAGCGGGCTAGGTTGACGCGCTCGCCAGGTTGGTAGGCGGCAACCTGCCAGCGTAGCTCTTTTAATCTGTGTTCAGTGGTGTTGTCTACTGTTATCGCCAGCGGGCGGTCAATTGGGCAGATGGTTGTAGAATAAGCCAGCTCGATACTCAACTGATTGAGTAGGTGCTCGTTGCTTTTTTCTTGCCACTGCACCCATATTGCAATGCCTAATATTCCAGTGAAAACCGGCACGGCAATCGCAAGAGTGCGCTTTGGGTAGCGTATGAGCAACGCCAGCCAAGTAAAGAGTGGAAATAATACAGGCGGTATCATGTTGGTTAGGACTCGTTCGCGTGTTCGCGTAAGAAAATAAGATGGTTGGGCTTGGACTGCTCGGTGCTGAAGTAGTAGCCGTCGCTGTCAAATGTTTGTAATTGGGCTACGGTGTTAATTTGGTTTTGTATTACGTAACGCGCCATCATGCCGCGTGCTTTTTTAGCGTAAAAGCTAATGATTTTGTATTGACCGTTTTTTAAATCCTTAAAATCGACATTGACAAGGTTTGCTTGCAGCTTGCTTGGCTTGACGGCTTTAAAGTACTCGTTGGAAGCCAAATTAAGCAAGGTTGAGAGACTGTTTTCTTGCATGTACTGATTCAAGTGCTCGGTAATGCTATCGCCCCAGAAGCTGTAGAGGTCTTTGCCCTGTGGGTTGACCAGTTTGGTACCCATTTCTAGGCGGTAGGCTTGCATGAGGTCCAACGGACGTAATACCGCGTACAGTCCAGAAAGAATTCTAAGGTGTTTTTGTGCGTAGCTCAGTTCGGCTTCGCTTAAAGAGTCAGCATCCAGACCAGTGTAGACATCGCCCTTGAAGGCTAGCAGCGCTTGTTTGGCATTTTCTGGAGTAAAGTCAGGCTGCCATTGGGCAAAACGCGCTACATTCAGACCAGCAAGCTTGTCTGACAGGCTCATGAGTTTGGCTAAGTCCGCTGGACTGTACTGCTGTAAAACAGTGACTAATTCCTGTGCTTGTGGCAAAAACTGTGGTTGCGTGTGGTGCTTAGTGGTGGGCGGCGTAGTGTAATCCAAGGTTTTTGCTGGTGAAATCAGCATCAACATGAGTCTATCCTCTTAATTGGAAGGGTATTGCAGTAGTATAGGGTAGTGTGTTCGCTAAGTAATCTTATAGTGGAAAGCGGCTAGGATGCGCATTCGGTGGATTAAGCAGGCGTAGAGTCGTTAACACTGAATGTATAGAGTAGTGATTCGCAAATTTACTTTAAATTACTGAGGCGTCTTGACTCAAGTCAGTTAGTAATAGTATGACAAGGCAATATAGTAATTTGTAGTGTTCAGCAAAAAGGTTTTGTACCCGCGCCAACATAACAACAAGGAGAAGCGCATGTCAGCTACATTCAACCTACACAATTTGCCCTTTAGCGTGTTAAACGAGCATGAGCAAGAAGCATTATTGGGTGCTATCCAACGTATTGAATATGCACCTGGGGACGTGGTTTTAGAAACTGGTGAAGTCCCAAAGGGGATCTATGTTTTGCACAGTGGCCGTGTTGCAGAAACGGATCCCGCTCAGCAACAAGCCAGCAGTTCATCAGCCTTGAGCGTATTTATGTATTACGAACAAGATGAGTACTTTGGTAGCTGGTCACTCTTTAATGGCACTGCTATTCATCGCTTCACCGCCGTAGAGCCTACAGTTTGCCACCTACTACCCACACAAATGCTGTTTGATTTGATTGACAGCAACCCAAGTTTTGCTGATTTTTTCCAACAAAACTTAAGAGCTAAGCGCGAAATTGTTGCCCAGCAGGCGCCCAGCCAGGATATGGCTGAGTTTATGCTGGCGCGCATTCAGGACAGCACCATTCGCGAGCCATTAATAGTGCCTGAGGGAACCTCGATTGAGCAGGCCACGCGCTTAATGCGTGAAAGTAAAGCCGACTGCATGCTGGCGCAGAAGGGCATGCGCTATGGCATGGTCACTGGTACAGATTTGTTGGATGCGGCGATTTTAAAACATTTACCGCTCGATACCGATGTGTCGGAAATCGCCAGTTACCGCCTGATAACCATTCGGCCCGATGATTACCTGTTTAACGCACTGATCATTATGACGCAGCAGCGCATTGAGCGTGTGGTGGTAATGGATGATAACAAGAAGTTAGTGGGCGTGATTGAGCTGACGGATGTTTTGAGTTATTTCTCTAGCCATTCGCATGTGATTGGTCTGCGGGTAGAGCGTGCACAAACCATTGAGGAGCTGCGTGAGGCGTCGTTTGGTTTGTTTGATCTGATTAAAGCGTTAATTTCATCGGGCGTTAAGACGCGCTTTATGATGGAGCTGCTGTCGGTAATGAATGCACGGATTTTGAGCAAACTATTTGACTTGATTGTACCCAAGGAAGTGCATCCGCATGTGTGTTTGATTGTGATGGGCTCGGAAGGACGCGGCGAGCAAATCATGAAAACCGACCAAGACAACGGTGTGATTTATCGTGATGGCTTGGACTGGCCAGAAATGCATAAAACCATGCAGAAATTTAGTGAAACGCTTATTTCATTTGGTTTCCCACCCTGTCCTGGCAACATCATGGTGTCCAATCCGGAATGGGTTAACTCGGCTAAACAATGGGCTGAAAAGCTAACCCGCTGGAGTAAAAGCTGTGACGGGGACGCTTTGATGAACTTAGCCATCGCTGCAGACAGTAAGCCTGTGGCAGGTAATACCGCGCTCTTTAAAGTATCACGTAATATTTTCTTCAGACGCATTCAAGATAACGACATGTTTTTTGCGCATTTTTCCCGCAGTGCGTTGGATTTTGATACACCCTTGTCCTTCTTTGGTCGTTTAACCGGCAGTGGATTGGATATTAAGAAAGCTGGGGTTTTCCCTATCGTGCATGGCGTGCGTACCTTAGCGCTTGAGCAGAAAATCACTGAAACCAACACATTTAAGCGTATCGAGTTGCTGACACAAAAGCATATTATTGACCAAGAAGTGGCCAATAACTTGGCGGAAGCACTGTCATTCTTTATTCAGTTACGGTTGCAACAACAAATTGCCCGAGTTATCGAGACTGACGCTGTGCACGACAAAATTCCCAATGAAATTGAATTTAAGCGCCTGAATAAGTTTGAACGCGAGTTGTTGCGTGATTCTTTAATCGTTGTTAAAGACTTTAAACGAACGCTGACAATGCGTTATCGCCTTAATTTTTAACTTCACTGACTCCCCCTGAATCAGCTAAAGCAGCCTCTGGAACATCTTACAGAAGCTGCTGGCTGCACTGTATTCCAGAGGTTTATCTGTTTTGGGCAAGCAGCAGGCAAATGTAAATGGCAGAAAAGCTTTTAACTGTGGTTCTAGTTGTCTAGCGTACTAAAGGATCATTTTGCACCTTGTTTTCTGTTGACCAAAGTCAAAATTAATTTATAGTGCATTGCTTATTGTGAAGCGCATCGCATAATATGCGTGCAGGCGTTTTGCTATTACGCTTGATTAAAGTACGGTGCGAGTGGTGTGACGCATGACAAGGGTTGAAGTAAGCAGCGTAAGGATTTGCCCTTTTTTGAGTACGGATAAGTTAATAAAACAACGCATACGTGTTTGTATACCGAATACCAGAAGTACATTTCAGTAGATAAGCGAGCTGGCGTGCATGCGCCCATTGTTAAGGCAAAGCTCTGCTAAATAGGTAACAGCAGTCATAAAGCCTTAAGTGATTGGAGCTTTATAGGAACACTTTATTTAGCTATGCGAGTTGTTATTAGATGCTACGACAGCAAAAAAACCCATCAATGAACTATGAATTAGAAAAGACACAAACCCAGTTGGCGGCAGCTCAAGAACGTTTAGAGTTGGCATTGGAGGCGAGTGAGCTTTCTTTATGGGATTGGGATCTGCTAGAACAGCAGGTCTATCACACACGCACCGAAGAAATCCTTGGTCTGACGACAGAGCAAGGGCAATCCATGCTGCTTGATCTGCGCCCGCTTGTGCATCCAGATGATTTAAAAGATTTGCGCAAAGCCATGGTTGGTCACTTAAAAGGGCATACGCAAGAGTATTATGCCGAATACCGCATGCGCCATGCGGATGGGCATTGGGTATGGATTGAGGACCGCGGTCGGGTAGTGGAGCGCGATGAACAAGGGCGCGCACTACGCATGCTGGGCACGCGCAGAGACATTACCAAACGATTGCAAAACGATGAAGTGCTCAGTGCGGCCCAAGCAAATAGCAAGAAAGTAAAATACCTCAGCGAGTACGATGCGCTAACCGGCTTGGCTAACCGAGAGCTTTTTCAGCAACGTTTAAATGAATCAATCGCCTATTCCCACGATAAAACCAACCGTTTTGCTTTACTGCATTTAGATTTGGACCGATTCAAAGTTTTGAATGAAAGCTTAGGTGTGGAAAGTGCTGATCAGTTGCTCGTACAAGTCAGCCGTCGTCTTAACGACATTTTTTCAGAAGCCAATACGGTTGCGCGCTTAAGTGGTAATGAGTTTGCAGTTATTCTGTATCAATACGGCAGTTATTCGAGTTTAAGACGCTTGGCAGAGTTGGTTTTAGAGCGCATCAGTAGCCCAATAGAGCTGTCTGATAAAAGTCTAATAGTTACCACTTCCATTGGTATCAGCTTGATGCCTGAGCATGCTATAGAGGCTGGTGAGTTGCTTACCCAAGCAGGTATGGCATTGAAGCAGGCCAAATACCATGGCGGTAATACCGTAGAGTTTTACCATGAGCGTATGCAGGCCTCAGCTATGGAGCGACTGGAGCTTGAGCAACAGCTACGTTACGCCGTTACCAATGGTGAGCTCTGTGCGCATTACCAACCCAAAGTAAACTTGCTGACAAAAAAAATTAACTCGGTAGAAGCCTTAGCACGCTGGAATCACCCAGTTCTGGGCCTAGTATCTCCGGGGCTGTTTATTCCTATTGCTGAAGAGATAGGACTAATCAAAGTTATTACCGAGCAAGTGCTAGAGCAAGCCTGTAATCACGCCAAACTTTGGCAGCAACAGGGCTATCCGATTACTGTTTCGGTAAACCTATCGGTCCATCACGTGCGCCAAGGAAATATTTTTGGGCTAGTGATGAA
>LFTS01000176.1 GCA_001513435.1 Gammaproteobacteria bacterium DTU040 | reverse complement strand
GGTCAAGGCGATGCGTTAAACGATATTGTGCTTCATCCGGGCAAGTCCACACGCATGATCGCTTTTGAGCTGTTTATTGATGGGCAGTTTGTCTATCGCGTTAAAGCGGATGGTTTGATTATTGCTACTCCAACAGGCTCTACCGCTTATGCGTTATCAGCGGGTGGGCCCATTATGCACCCGCGTATTGATGCAATTGTTATTGTACCTATGTATCCACATACGCTATCGAGCCGGCCCATGGTGGTGGCGGCGGATAGTGAGTTGAAAATTGTGCTGGACTCAGAAATGAGCATTTATCCGATTGTGTCCTGTGATGGACAGAATCACATTACCTGTACACCGGGCGACACCTTGCATATCAAGCGCAAACCCAAAAAGCTGCGCTTGATCCATCCCTTTGAGCATAACTTTTATGAGATTTGCCGTGATAAGCTGGGCTGGGAAAGTCGCTTAACTCAGGGAAGCGAGTAATGCTCATTGAACCCTCGCGCAGTTACGACATTATCGGTGATCTACATGGTTGTGCTGACAGCTTAGTAGAATTGCTGCAGCTGCTCGGTTATCACCGCAAGGCAGGTGTGTGGCAGCACCCCAGTCGTCAAGCGTTGTTTTTGGGTGACATCATTGATCGTGGTTCGCAAATTCGCGCAACCTTAGAAATTGTGTACCGCATGGTTGAAACAGGGCACGCGCACTGCATTATGGGTAATCACGAATACTATGCGCTGGCTTGGCATATGCCGGCGCCCAATGGAACTGAACAGCTGTTTGTGCGTGATCATAATCAGCGCCATGCGCGGCTGTGGCAAGAAACAGCAGAAGAGTTTGCCCAGCATCCACAGGAATGGAATGACTATCTGGACTGGTTTGCTCAATTGCCGCTGTATCTTGATGGGGAACGATTTCGTTTGGTGCATGCCTATTGGGATAACCGGCTGATTAAACAAGTAGAGCAGTTGTTTGCTGGCGGTCGAGTGACACGAGAGTTTATTCAGCAATCAGCGGTCAAAGACAGTTTTGCCTATCAAGTATTTAGTCGCTTGCTGCGTGGGATTAACTTGCCTTTGCCTGATGGCGTAACAGTGCAAGGCAGTGATGGTTTGCTGCGCCGCACCTTTCGCGCAAAGTTTTGGCCTGAAACTCATACCGCAAAAACCTATGCGGATTTTGCCTTTCAGCCTGACCCGATTCCAGAGCAGATAGCACTTAAGCCACTGCCCAAAGATTTGCTGCAGCAGGTAGAGCAGCACAGTAATGAGCAACCCATTTTATTCGTGGGGCATTATTGGTGTAAGGGAAAGCCGAGTTATATTCAGCCTAACCTAGCTTGTTTGGATTACAGTGCGGTTAACTCGGGCAAACTAGTGGCCTATCGCTTGGATCAAGAAACACAATTGGATACGAACAAGTTTGTTTGGGTTAAAGGTTGACTGTAATGAGTTGGAGTTTGGCATTAACAGCGAATCTTGAGGTGTCTTTGGCAGGCTTTTCTGAGCGGCTAAAGGCAGCACATATTCCACATCGCATCAGTGAAGCACGCGGCGAGCAACAGGTGTGGGTCGCGGATGAGCCTACTGCAGCGCTGGTGCGCGAACTCTATCAAGCCTTTCTTGCTAATCCCGATCCGGGCTTCACTGCGGTTAACGCTATCAGTAAACCCATCTCACAGCCGCTGTGGCAAAAATTACGCCGTTTTCCGGCAGTGATTACCATTCTTTTATTGACCTTAGCTGTGGCGCTGTGGACGCAGCTGGGCACGTCTTTGACCGCGGTGGCACAGCTGAGCTTTAATGCCATTGTTTTTGAGGGTGATGAAGCCTATTTAGTGTCCTTAGCCTACAGCCTAGAGCAAGGGCAGTGGTGGCGGTTAATCACGCCCATGCTGCTGCACTTTGGTTGGTTACACTTGGCGATGAACTCGCTCTGGTTTTGGGAACTGGGTCGACGGATCGAGTTACACCAAGGCAGTTGGTTTGTGCTGGTGTTCACTCTAGTGGGCGCTCTGGTATCCAACGTCAGTCAATTTTGGTTCTCGGGTCCCGCTTTATTTGGTGGCTTGTCCGGCGTACTCTATGCCTTGCTCGGTTTTTGTTGGATTTACCAGCGCATTAATCCTGTGGCTGCTTACAACTTACCCAAAGGGGTGG
Source organism: Gammaproteobacteria bacterium DTU040 (assembly GCA_001513435.1). Classification (GTDB taxonomy): domain Bacteria; phylum Pseudomonadota; class Gammaproteobacteria; order Pseudomonadales; family Pseudomonadaceae; genus Thiopseudomonas; species Thiopseudomonas acetoxidans. The sequence goes on along the minus strand of LFTS01000176.1, from coordinate 7,417 downwards.
TGGGCATGATGCTGGTGTGGTTGGTGCTCTGTTTGGTGGGTGTGGTGAGTGCCATGGGCTTTGGTCAAATTGCTAATGCGGCGCATGTGAGTGGTTTAGTGCTGGGTTGTGTGGCTGGTGCAGTTATGGGCGCGTTGAACAAACTAAAAGTTAGCGAGTGAGCATATGCTTATTCAGGTTTTATATTTTAATATCCATTAAAACAAATGGTTAGAGGTTATATATGAGCGACTTCCTTAAGATGATTAACAACATTGATCCTGAAGTGTATGCCAGCTTAAAGCAGGCTTTAGAGCTGGGTAAGTGGGCCAATGGCACGCTGCTTAATCAAGAGCAAAAAGAGCTGACCATGATGGCGATAATTGCTTGGGAACAAAAAAATCTGCCAGAAGAAGAGCGTACCGGTTACATGGGTGGCCAACAATGTGCCTCACAAAGCAAGAAACAAGCTGAGGTCGATACCAGCCTGTTTACACCTGCCGCAGGGACACTGCACTGATGCAGGAGCTTGCGCGTGGTGCCGTACAAAAAATGCGGATTGAGCTGGGTGAACCGGCTCAATATCAATTTCGTTTAGGTGAGCAGGTCGTTCCGGTGAATGCACTCATCGGGCAGAGTTTACAGCTGGAATTTTTGGGTGAGATTAACTGTAATCACTGCCAGCGCCCCACCAAAAAAAGCTTTGCGCAGGGGTATTGTTGGCCCTGTTTTAAAAGCCTAGCTCAGTGCGATACCTGCATTATGAGCCCAGAAAAATGCCACTTCGATGCCGGTACGTGCCGCGAGCCTGAATGGGGCGAGCAGTTCTGTATGACCGAACACGTGGTTTATCTGGCCAACTCGACAGGTGTGAAGGTGGGTATTACGCGGGTGTCGCAGATGCCTACGCGTTGGTTAGATCAGGGGGCGAGCCAAGCCCTGCCGATATTCCGTGTAAAAACCCGTCAGCAGTCTGGCTTTGTTGAAGATGCGTTGCGCTCGCAAGTGTCTGACCGCACCAATTGGCGCGCCTTGTTGCGTGAAGATGCTGAGCCACTGGATTTGCCCGCCATTCGCGATCAATTATTTGACCAGTGTGCTGAATCTATCCACGACCTGCAGCAGCGCTTTGGCTTGCAGGCCATACAGGCCGTTGATGATGCACAGGTGCTGGAGATTGAATATCCGGTTGAGCAGTACCCGAGCAAAATTACCAGCTTTAACCTAGACAAAAACCCTGTTGCCGAAGGCACCTTGCAAGGCATTAAAGGCCAGTATCTAATTTTTGATACCGGGGTGATTAATATCCGTAAATATACCGCTTATCAGCTGGCGCTGCGCCAACTCTAGCAATAAAACCAGCGCACCGAAACCTGTGTCTTCCGGCACTTACAGCACATGCACCCTCGAGGAATTTATGCGTACTGAACAACCGAAATTGATCCGTTTAGTGGATTATCAGCAGCCCGACTACCTCATTGACGAAACCCATCTGACCTTTGAGCTGTATGAGGATTATGCCTTGGTGCATGCGCACTTGGTGATGCAGCGTAACCCCGCATTGGGCTGCGACTTGCCTAAGCTGGTGCTTGATGGGGTTGAGCTGCAACTGTTGCATTTGGCGATGGACGATCAGGTGTTAACCGCCGCGGACTATCAAGTGGATGCCGAACAGCTTAGCCTGCAACCACTGCGTCCTAGCTTTACCCTCGACAGCACAGTACGCATTGAGCCGCAAAATAACACCGCGCTCGAAGGGCTGTATAAATCAGGCGAGATGTTCTGCACCCAGTGTGAAGCGCAGGGTTTCCGCAAAATTACTTATTACCTCGATCGTCCGGATGTGATGAGCAGCTTTACCACCACGGTGATTGCTGAGAAGCAGCGTTATCCGATACTGCTCTCTAACGGCAACCTGATTGAAGAAGGCGTGGAAGACAAGCGCCATTGGGCAACCTGGCAGGACCCGCATAAAAAACCAGCGTACTTGTTTGCTGTGGTGGCCGGTGATCTCTGGTCGGTGGAGGACAGCTTCACCACCATGAATGGCCGTGAGGTGACGCTGCGGATTTTTGTCGAGCCGGAAAATATCGACAAATGCCAGCACGCGATGAATAGCCTGAAAAAATGCATGCGCTGGGATGAAGAGCAGTACGGGCGCGAATACGATCTGGATATCTTTATGATCGTGGCGGTGAACGACTTTAATATGGGCGCAATGGAAAACAAAGGCTTGAATATCTTCAACTCAAGCTGTGTGTTGGCCAAGCCAGAAACCTCCACTGACGCCACTTTTCAACGTATTGAAAGCATTGTCGCCCACGAATACTTCCATAACTGGTCGGGCAACCGCGTCACCTGCCGTGATTGGTTCCAGTTGTCGCTTAAAGAAGGCTTTACCGTGTTTCGTGACAGCGAGTTTTCTGCGGATATGAACTCGCGCACAGTTAAACGCATTGAAGATGCCACTTTTTTACGCACCCATCAGTTTGCTGAAGATGCTGGCCCCTTAGCACACCCCGTGCGTCCACCTGAGTACATGGAGATTTCCAACTTCTATACTTGGACGATTTACGAGAAAGGCGCAGAAGTGGTGCGCATGCTGCATACATTGCTCGGTCCAGAGCGCTTCCGCCAAGGCTCGGATTTGTATTTTGAACGCCATGACGGTCAGGCTGTGACCTGCGATGATTTTGTCGCAGCGATGGAAAGCGTCAGCGGCATGGACTTAACCCAGTTCAAACGTTGGTACAGCCAAGCCGGTACGCCCGTGCTGCGCGTTACGGATGAATATGATGCCGAACGACAGCTGTACCATATTGATATCGCACAAAGCTGCCCAGCCACGCCGGGGCAAGCTAACAAACAGCCCTTTGTCATTCCAGTGGTGATGGGCTTATTAGGCGCAGAAGGACAAGCCCTCAGCGCACGTTTGCAAGACGCAGAACAATGTGTAACGCAAGATAACTGGGTGCTGACCCTTAACCAAGCTCAGCAGCGTTTTACCTTCACCGAGGTGAGCGAACGCCCGTTGCCGTCACTGCTGCGTGGCTTTTCCGCGCCGGTTAAATTGCACTATGACTACAGCCGTGAGCAATTGGCGTTCTTGTTGCAACATGACAGCGATGGTTTTAATCGTTGGGAAGCCGCCCAGCAGTTAGCCGTGCAGGTGATTGAAGAAGTGTGCGAACAGCTACGCACTCATGCCCCTGTGCAGGTTGATGGGTGTTTAGCGCAGTCATTTGCCGCCGTATTGAACAGCCCGCACTTAGACACAGCGCTGCAAGCAGAAATTATCAGCTTGCCCAGCCTAGCCTACCTGCTGGAGTTGCAAGAACAGGCCGACGTTCAGCTGACTGATAAGGCGCGTGAAGCCGTACGCTTGTATCTGGCCGAGCAATTGGCCGAGCCTTTGCTGGCGCTCTATAACCGCCTGCGTGAACAGGCGAAACAAACCCAATACCGTCCCGAGGCTGAGCAAATCGGCAACCGTCGTTTGCAAGCCATGGCGCTCAGCTACCTAACGCTCTTGCAACGTGACGACATTGTTGCAGCCACCGTGGCGCAATTTGAGCAGGCGGACAATATGACTGAGCGTTTATCCGCGCTCAGCTGCTTAGTCAACAGCACAGCACAGAGCCAAGCCCAGGCGGCCTTAGTTCAGTTTGCCGAAGAATTTGCGCACGATCCCCTAGTGATGGACCAATGGTTTAGCGTGCAGGCGGCCAGCTCAGTGCTGGGCGAGTTGGCGCACGTTCGCCAGTTAATGCAGCACCCCAGCTTTAGCATTAAAAACCCCAACAAAGTGCGCGCGGTGATCGGTGCGTTTACCCAGCATAATTTGCCCCAGTTCCACGCAGAAGACGGCAGTGGTTATGTGTTCTTAGCCGAGCAGGTAGCGGCGCTGGATGCGCTCAACCCACAGATGTCCGCCCGTATTATTACGCCCTTAACCCGCTGGCAACGCTATGCGCCTGCACAGCAAGCGTTGATGCGTGCTCAACTAGAACAGCTGCAAGCCCTGCCTAAGTTGTCCAAGGATTTGTATGAGGTGCTAGAACGTACGCTGGCTTAATGCCGGCGCTTTGCTTGCTGCTGATGTGGCTTGCTCAAGTGCTGCCGGCTAGTCACATTCGCGCAAAAGTTGCGCTCCCACAAGAGCTGTGCCAAGCGACCGGCAGAGTGCAAACCGCTTTACTGTTGTGGGAGCGCATCTTATGCGCGATACGGACTCTAACCCCAACTCAAGTGCTGCCGGTTAAAAACCCAACTCAGGCGTTGCCGGCTAGTCACATTCGCGCAAGAGTTGCGCTCCTACAAGAGCTGCGCCAAGCGACCGGCTGCGTACAAGTCGCTTTACTGTGGGAGCGCATCTTATGCGCGATACGGACTCTAACCCCAACTCAAGTGCTGCCGGTTAAAAAGCCAGCTCAAGTGCTGCCGGCTAGCCACATTCGCGCAAAAGTTGCGCTCCTACAAAAGCTGTGCCAAGCGACCGGCTGCGTACAAGCAAACACACCCTTTGATTCTTCAAAGTTGTTTAGCGAGGAGTATAAAAAAGCTTGCGTTTAAACAAGGTATCTACAAGTACGTTTTGCTTAACATGACTGACAGAAGTCTATGATTTATAGAGGAAAGTATAGTTGTCAGCGGCAAATAGAGGGGTTTTTTGCTGCTGACTTTTGAGTCATTAAAAGACTGGCAGGGCAAGTCAAATAAACTATCTCAAACACTTGTTTGCCTTTGTTTTTGGCACTATGGTTGTGCTCTATACGCATAAAAAGCCTCACACAAAAAATATATAAGGGGAGATGGTTTATGTTCTTGCCTGTGCAGCAACCACTTAAGTTACTTAAGCAGAGCACTTTAGCGTTGGCTTTAAGCCTGTCAGCTAGTTGGCTAACCCATGGTTATGCTCAAGAACCACAGCCTCCTCATGCCGCTCAAACCCTGCGAGCGACACAGAGTTTATTACTTGATATTACCCGTGCGGGCTCGCGCATTATTACCGTAGGCGAGCGTGGTCATATTTTATATTCCGATGATGAAGGTAAAACCTGGCAGCAAGCTAAGGTGCCTACGCAGCAACTGCTAACAGCAGTGTATTTTGTCGATGCGCAACAGGGCTGGGCGGTAGGGCATGATGCGCTGATTTTGCACACCAAGGATGCTGGACTCACCTGGACTCAGCAGTATCAAGACTTAGAACTGGAAGCCCCTTTATTAGATACCTGGTTTGCTGATCAACACACCGGTTTTGCCGTAGGCGCTTATGGCACCTTGCTGCACACTCAAGACGGTGGGCAGCACTGGGACAGCATCGGTGACGCGTTAGAGAATGAAAATGGCTACCACCTTAACGCAATTACAGCGGTCAAAGGAGCGGGTGTTTTTATCGTAGGCGAAATGGGTGTGATGTATCGCTCGCTAGATATGGGTGAAAACTGGGAAACAGTTACCAGTCCTTATCAAGGCTCATTATTTGGTGTACAAGCAACAGCTCAAGAAAACACCTTGTTGGTCTATGGTTTGCGGGGGCATGTATTCAGATCAACAGATTTTGGTGATAGCTGGCAAAGAATTAACTTGCGCACTGCCAATGGGGTTTTTGAGTTTGGCTTAGCAGATAGCAGCCTGCTCGCAGATGGCACAGTGTTTATTGTCGGTCACGGCGGCAGTGTGTTACGCAGCACAGATGCAGGTCAGAGTTTTTCTATTTATAACCGCACAGACCGTTTGTCATTAGCGGGCCTAACGGACACACAAGGCGGAAATTTAATTTTAATCGGCCAGCACGGCATTCATCTGTCATCGCCCACTGGCGCGGCATTACAAGAATAAGACTGGAGTAGGGACATGACGGGGAAATCCACAAGTAATCCAGCAGCAGTTGTTGAGCGGCTCATTTTTAGTAACCGCCCTTGGGTTATCCTGATTTGTGCGCTTATCAGTGTGTTTTTATTCTGGCAAGCGGCACAAGTACGACCAGAAACCAGTTTTGAAAAAATGATTCCACTGCAACATCCCTATATTGAAAAGATGTTGCAGTACAAGGATGACCTCTCGAACCTAGGTAATAGCGTACGTATTTCTGTTGAAGCGACTGAAGGCGATATCTTCGACCCTGAATACATGGAAACGCTGAAGCAAATTAGCGATGAAGCCTTTTATATTCCCGGTGTGGACCGCGCCGGCGTGCGCTCTCTTTGGAGTCCAAACGTGCGCTGGACTGAAGTTACCGAAGAAGGCTTTGATGGTGGGGAAGTTATTCCACAAACCTATGATGGCTCGACAGAAAGCTTGGAAGAGTTACGCAGTAATATTCTTAAGTCGGGCCAAGTAGGGCGTTTGGTGGCCAATAATTTCAAGTCCAGCATTGTTGAAATTCCGTTATTGGAAGTGTTTCCCGATCCGCAAGATCAGGGCACCTTGCTTAAGCTGGATTACCGTGATTTCTCGCATCAGCTTGAAGAGCACATTCGTGATAAATATCAGTCTCAGAACCCTAAGGTCAAAATCCATATTATTGGTTTTGCTAAAAAAGTCGGTGACTTAATTGATGGTTTGATTGGCGTTGCGATGTTTTTTGCGGTCGCGCTAGGCATCACGTTCTTGCTGCTATTACGCTTCACACGCTGTATCAAAAGCACCTTGGCTGTGCTGTTTACTACGCTGGTAGCTGTGGGTTGGCAGCTAGGGCTGTTGCATCTGATGGGTTTTGGTATTGATCCTTATTCCATGCTGGTGCCGTTCTTAGTCTTTGCCATCGGCATCTCGCATGGTGTGCAGATCATTAACGGTGTTGCCTTGTCGTCTAGTACCGCCGTGAATGCGCTTAGCGCCGCACGTATGGCGTTCAGGCAGCTATTTGTGCCGGGCATGATAGCGTTATCCTCCGATGCGGTTGGTTTCATTACGCTGTTATTGATTGATATTGGCGTGATTCGTGAGCTGGCTATCGGTGCTTCGGTGGGTGTGGCGGTCATTATTCTGACCAACCTGATTTTCTTGCCGGTGGTGGTGTCGTATTTGGGATTAAGTAAAGCAGCTCTGAAGGCAAGTCGTGAAAGTGGGGCGCGAGAAAGCGGCATATGGCGCAAAGCGTCTAACTTTGCCAACGCTAAAGTAGCACCTATTTCTATTGGTTTAGCGGTGGTGGCTGTGTGTTTAGGTCTTTGGTATGGGCAAAATTTACAGGTTGGCGATCTTGACCAAGGAGCTCCCGAGCTGCATCCCGACTCGCGTTATAACCTTGATAACGACTTTGTGATCAATAATTACTCAACCAGCTCAGATGTGCTGGTGGTGATGGTGAAAACCCCTACTGAATCCTGCTCCAAATACGCTGTAATGGATGCGATGGATAACCTGACTTGGAAAATGGAAAATACCCAGGGCGTGCAATCGGTGGTATCCATGGTAACCGTGGCCAAGCAGG
>LFTS01000108.1 GCA_001513435.1 Gammaproteobacteria bacterium DTU040 | reverse complement strand
CTGTTACCGCTCGACTTGCATGTGTTAAGCCTGCCGCCAGCGTTCAATCTGAGCCATGATCAAACTCTTCAGTTTTAATACTGCTTGGGTTTTGAAAAAACCCTAAACTTGGCTCAGCAATCGCAAATATCTTTTATGAAAAAAGACAAAAACAACTCTATGAATTCACAGAGTAACTTGTGTTGCTGATAATCTTGTTGACTATCATCCAATACCACAAGCACCCACACGAATTGCTTGATTAAAATGTTAAAGAACTGTTCAGAAGCTTCGCGCTAAGTGCGTCGCTGCATCTGAGGTGGCGTATACTAAAGTGTTACTCTTAGTCTGTCAAGCGTGAATCTTAAAAATCTTTTTAAAAATCAAATGCTTAGTCGCGTTTTAGTTAGGTATACGCCGAACGAGTTGCGTATTCTACAGAGTTTAATTTACTTGTAAAGCCCTATTTAAACTTTGCACGGTTTTCTAGCATTTACCTACTGCGAGCTGCTATATCATCTTTTAATACTGGGGCCCGCACGGTACCGACTGACTTTCTACAAGCCGCTCCCCTTGTTCGTTTTGTAGCCAAACCCTGGCGGTGTAGCCTTTAGCATAGGCACGTATGCTATATTTTTCTGTGGCTCTAAAATTTGCATAGGCTATTTCTGCAAGACAATGCCGCCAACCTGAATAACCTATTTGACCGCCGCGCTCATAGCTTAAGCGAACACTCAGCTTGTGCTGACCAGGCTCTAAAATAAAAAAGCGCCCATCCGTAACTTTTTTGCCGTCTATTCTCTGTGCCGATAAATGATGTCCAGCTCGGCTTTCAACTAACACTAGCGCTTTATTATCTTCATGCTCCGGAAGTACAGCATTGCAGGCACTAACTTGGCTTAGCAGTAGACAGCCGATGATTGCTTTTTTTCTGTTCATTTATTCAACCAAAAAACCAATAGCACACACTGATGGCGGCTATTACACCTGCCAGCTCAGCAAGTAATGCACAGCCTACGGCATGGCGTACACGCTGGATATTGACTGCACCAAAGTACACCGCCAGCACATAGAATGTAGTCTCCGTGCTGCCTTGTACAGTTGCTGCGGCAAGTGCTGCAAAACTATCTACACCTTGCGTTTGCATCGTTTCAATCAGCATAGCCCGTGCGGCACTGCCTGAGAATGGTTTAACTAAGGCTGTAGGCAGTGCATCGACAAAGCGGGCGTCCCAGGATAAATATTCAACCAGCCAGCGTATACCATCTAAACCAAAATCTAATGCGCCTGAAGCTCTTAGTACGCCTATTGCACATAGCATGGCAATTAGGTACGGCAGCAAGTTTTTCGACACATCAAAACCTTCTTTTGCGCCCTCTACAAAGGCCTCATACACCTGCACTTTACGGAACGCGGCAAAGGTTAGAATAAATACAATGATGCCAAACAACGTTAAATTGCCCAGCAGGGAGGATAGCGATGCGAGCGCTGCTCCCGTCAAGCTGGCTAATAACGCCATAAACAAAGCCAGTACTAACACGGCCGGAAGCAAATAAGCCAGTACTACAGGATGCCAAATTTTCAAACGCTGCATAAAGGCTACAGACA
>LFTS01000155.1 GCA_001513435.1 Gammaproteobacteria bacterium DTU040 | reverse complement strand
GCAATGGGTTGGGCATCTAGGCTGGCCAGTAGGGCGCTGTGCAGTTCGTGCTCATGGGCTTGGGTGAGGCTGCGACGATAAAAAATCGCATTGCCTTCGCGCCTCGTCGTCGCTAGTCCCGCTTGCGTCAGCACTTTTAAATGATGGCTGATACCGGATTGGCCCATAGCGAAAATGTGTGCCAGTTCCAGCACGCCAAAGGAGTTATTGCTCAGCACCCGCAAAATATTCAACCGCAACGGATCGCCCGCCGCTTTGCAAAAAGCGGCTAGAGGTTCGAATGAGTCTGATTGGGAAAGAGGGGTGCATGCAGTCATGCTGCGCAGTGTAAACCGAGTCAGTTTGCAGTGCAATTGCTATATCAATAAATATTGATATTGAGTAAGTCNNTAGGGTTTAATAATTTGCTGGTGGGTTTGTTGGAGCGCAACTGTGGGAGCGCAACTCTTGCGCGAAGCAAGCCCTTCAGCAACACAGAAACCAATCGCGCATAAGATGCGCTCCCACAAGAGCTGTGCCCAAAAACAGGCAACGCAGCGACCGCTTTGCTGTAGGAGCGCAACTCTTGCGCGAAACAAACCATCCAACAACACCAAGCCCAATCGCGCATAAGATGCGCTCCCACAAGAGCTGTGCCCAAAAACCGGGGACGTAGCGACCGCTTTACTGTAGGAGCGCAGCTCTTGCGCGAAACAAACCATCCAGCAACACCAAGCCCCAATCGCGCATAAGATGCGTTCCCACAAAAGCTGTGCCCCAAAACCAGCGGTGTATCGGCCGCTCTACTGTGGGAGCGCAACTCTTGCGCGAAATAAACCAACCAGCAACACCAAACCCAATCGCGCATAAGATGCGCTCCCACAAAACAACCTTAATAAACATCCCCCAATAAATACTCCCTAACAAACGCCTTCTAACTAACAAGTACGCTGCAGCAAACAAGAGCAATGGTGCTTGGCGGGCGTGAAGTGGTTGTTTTACGTTGTTTTGGCAATTTAATCGCGGCAATGATTGCCCATCTGCTCTAGCTGGGCGAAAATAGGGCATCTTTCTAAATTTCAGTTCTGCAGGAGAAACAAAAAAATGCCAAGTCGTCGAGAGCGTGCTAATGCCATTCGTGCACTGAGTATGGATGCTGTCCAA
>LFTS01000284.1 GCA_001513435.1 Gammaproteobacteria bacterium DTU040 | reverse complement strand
GGATAATGTGACCTCGTCAGATTGGTCAATGTAATGTTGTTGGCGCTCGGTGATCGCTCGGGTAATTGTTTCATCTTGCAGCAGTATATTGTTTTCAAAATTTAAGCCAAAACTGCGCAAATCAAGATTCGATGAGCCAATCAAGCTCACTTTGCTATCTACCGTTAGTGTTTTAGAGTGCAGCAATCCCTCTCTGTGTTCGTAGATAACACAGCCTGCATCCAGCAAACGGTGATAATAACTGCGACTGGCAGCGGCAACGATCCAACTGTCATTTACCTTGGGGTAAATTAGGGTAACTTCTACGCCTCGATAAGCGGCGGCACACAGGGCATCCAGTACGGTTGCATCTGGAACAAAGTACGGCGTGGTAAGTGTTAGACTATGTTCTGCGCACGCAAATAGGTTAGAGAACAGTTGCGGCGTTGCACCCCGTCGCTCCGTCGGACCAACACCCATGACATGAGCCGGAAAGCCGCCTTCAACCGGTTCAGCCTTTAATGTAATTACCTCAATCGACTCGCCCGTGCTATGCATCCAGTCACTAGCAAAGAGCAACTGATTCTGCGCCACCACAGGCCCTTCAAGGCGCAGCATGATATCAATCCAAGGACCATACTTTTCTTTCACCAAAAACTCAGGATCAGCGGCATTTTGGCTACCACAGTACGTAATTCGCGAATCTATAACCGTGATTTTTCGGTGATTGCGCAGATCAAGACGGCTGGTCAATAACGTATGTACTAGGTTTTTAAACGGCAGCGCCACCGCAACCTGAACCCCAGATTCTTTCATGCCCTGCCATAACTCAGATTTAATCAGCGCACGCGAACCCAGCCCATCAGCCATGGCGCGGCAAGTAACGCCGCGTTGTGCGGCGCGAATTAGTGCCTGCGCCAACTGTGTGCCAGCATGGTCAGTGAGCCAAATGTAAAACAACACATGTACGTGGTCGGTCGCTGCATCAATATCGGCCACCATCTGCGCTAGTGTGTGTTCGCTATCAGTCATGAGTTGCGCTGCGTTAGCGCCCAAGGGATAAAAACCATTGATAGAGCTGGCATAGTGAAATGCCGGTTGATAAATCCGCTCTATCAACTCGCCCGTGTTTGTCGGCTCACCCATAAATTGTGCGGCTTTGGCTTTAATTTCCGTAAAAACCTCAATATAACGGGCGTTAGTGCGCTTACCAATGTCAATTTCACCAAATAAGAAATAGGTGACGCTACCAAAATAGGGCAACACGTTAAGCACAATAAACCACGCCAGACGACCCGGGGGAGAAAGGTCATCGCGCAGAAGGATGCGAACGGTAAACACCAATACCAATAACGCATGCAAAATCAAAATAACGTTCATCAACTACCTATAAATGAAAAAAACCACAGCAGGGGTTAATTTGCTGTGGTTTTTATTGTGTCAAAACAAAACTTTACTCGCTTTGTTTCTGCATCTTTATACGCAATGCAATGACTTTATGTTGCTTAGTCAGCATATGGGTGACGCAGAACGATGGTTTCGTTGCGGTCCGGACCTGTTGATACGATATCAATAGGCGTACCGACTAACTCCTGCAAACGCTCCACATAAGCCCGCGCATTCGCTGGCAACTCATCCATACTGGTCAAGCCCAGAGTAGAGTCTAACCAACCCGGCATTTCTTCGTACACAGGCGTTAAGCCGTCATAGCTGTCAGCATCGCTGGGTGCATCAGTGAGCACTTCGCCTTGAGCGTTCTTGTAAGCCACACAAATCTTAACGGTTTCTAAGCCATCCAACACATCCAGCTTGGTTAAACAAATACCGGAAATACTGTTCACTTCGGCAGTGCGACGCAAAATAACCGCATCAAACCAACCACAGCGACGCGCACGACCTGTAGTAGAGCCAAACTCATGGCCTTTTTCAGCCAAATGCTGGCCCGTTTCATCAAACAACTCAGTAGGGAAAGGACCCGAACCCACACGTGTGGTGTAGGCCTTGGTAATACCCAAGATATAGTCCAGATATAGAGGACCAAAACCTGAGCCCGTTGCTGTACCGCCCGCCGTGGTGTTGGAGCTGGTCACATACGGATAAGTACCGTGGTCGATATCCAGCAGCGCACCCTGCGCGCCTTCGAACATAATGCGCGCATTTTGCTTGCGTAGCTCATGCAGGCGTGCCGTTACATCGGTCATCAAAGGCTTAAGCGTTTCAGCATAAGCCAGCGCATCAGCTAAGGTTTCTTCATAGCTTACTGGGGCAACTTTATAGAAGTGCTCCAAAGTGAAGTTATGCAACTCCATGACTTCTTTAAGCTTAATAGCAAAACGCTCCGGGTTAAATAAGTCGCCAATTCGCAAACCACGACGCGCCACTTTATCTTCGTATGCTGGGCCAATACCACGACCCGTTGTGCCAATCTTGCCCTCGACACGAGACGCTTCACGCGCCTGATCCAGCGCCACGTGATAAGGCAAAATCAGCGTACAGGCTGGGCTAATGCGTAAACGTTCACGCACAGGAATACCTTTTTCTTCCAGCTTGAGAATTTCACGCATCAAGGCATCAGGGGCAACGACTACACCATTACCAATCATGCATTCGACGTTTTCACGCAAAATGCCCGATGGAATCAGGTGTAAAACAGTTTTCTCACCGTCAATCACTAGAGTGTGACCTGCGTTATGGCCGCCCTGAAAGCGCACCACCGCATCGGCTTGATCGGTCAACAAATCAACAATTTTACCTTTACCCTCATCACCCCATTGAGTGCCGAGAATGACTACGTTTTTACCCATAGGTATTTGCCCTCATACGTGCAAATAAGTAAGCCGTCGAGACGGAATTAAAAAGAAATTTTGTTAACGCACCAACTGTTGTTTTGCCACTCTATCTGTCGGTCAAAACCAGCGGCTTGCTGTGCATCAGGTAACTCTTGGCCCGGCAGGGCTTGAATGACGCGCTCGCCTTCGCTACGTAGCTGCTGCATTAGCTGCCACAGCTGCGCATCGGATCTAAGCGGCGCCCAAATAGCGCCCTTATTGACGACTTCTATTTTGCGCCCCAAGCTAACCACGGTTTTGAGATCCGTGGAAAAACCGGTTGCAGGACGTGAGCGACCAAACACAGCGCCAATATCATCGTAGCGCCCACCTTGTGCAATCGCTTGGCCTACGCTAGGTACAAAAGCAGCGAAGACAACTCCCGTGTGGTAGTTATAACCGCGCAACTCACTTAAATCTAAATAAATAAACAAGTCTGGATAACGCTGCTTGATTGCACTGGTAACTTTTTCCAAGTCTGCCAAGGCTTCTGTCACCTCGCCCGGTGCTTGGTCCAGCAGCTCATAGGCACGCTTTACAACCTCGGTATAGTTACCGCACAGACTGCTTAATGCATTGAGCATGCCGGCTAACTGCACGTCCAGGCCAGCAGTAAGCTCACGCACCTCACTAACGGCCTTGCGCTGTAAAGCATCAAACAGCAATTCTTCCAGCTCAGACGAAACACCAGCAGCTTTGGCTAAAGCACGGTAAATACCGACATGACCTAAATCCAAGTGCACTTGCTCAACGCCAGCGTGCTGCAGAGTTTCCAGCATCAAGCTGATAATCTCTATATCCGCGGCCGCACTCGCATCACCGTAGAGTTCAGCACCTATTTGAATAGGACTGCGTGAATTGGATGAATCGCGCGCCCGCGTGTGAACCACGCTGCCGGCATAACAAAGACGACTCGGGCCTTCACGACGCAAGCTGTGGGCATCTAAACGTGCCACCTGCGGCGTAATATCAGCACGAAAACCCATCAACTGACCACTTAATGGGTCCGTCACGCTAAAGGTACGCAGAGCCAGTTCTTGCCCTACGCCAGTCAGCAAAGAATCTAAAAACTCGATATGTGGTGTTACCACATATTCATAACCCCAAGCTGCAAAGAGATCCAATACCTGACGGCGTGCGACTTCAATCAGCGCTGCCTCTTGCGGCAACACCTCTTCAATACCATCAGGTAGCAACCATCTTTCTAATGTTGCCATGTATTAGGTCCTCTTTTTTATCACTAACAACTTGGGTTTAAAAATTCAACTACTCACACGCGCAAAAAAGCCGGGAATTTCCCGGCTAATGCTAGATGGTGTTTATTGCCACCATCTAGCTATGCTTATTGAAGCGAGTCATTCGTCGGGAGTATAGCAAAAAAATATTCTTCTTTGCAGACTTTATCCCTTCGTGAGTCGGTTAAGGCTTCATACTCTCCATATAACGGAAAAACTCGTTATCTGGCGTTAGTACCAGCACATCTTCTTTATTGGAGAAGCTCTCACGGTAGGCTTGTAAGCTACGATAGAAGCTGTAGAACTCTTTGTCCAAGCCAAAAGCTTTTGCATAAATCGCAGTTGCTTTAGCATCTCCCTCACCGCGAATTTCTTCCGCTTCACGATAGGCTTC
>LFTS01000076.1 GCA_001513435.1 Gammaproteobacteria bacterium DTU040 | reverse complement strand
TTCTTCTTGCATGATATGCACCACCACATCACCCAAATCAATCAGCGCCCACTCACCATTGTCTAACCCTTCACTGCCCAAAGGTTTGCAGCCTTGCTCTTTGGCCTTGACCAAAACAGCATTAGCAAGTCCTTTAACATGACGCGCCGACGTGCCCGAAGCAATCACCATAAAATCAGTGACGCTGGTTTTGCCGCGCACATCAATATCCAAAATATTTTTGGCTTTACCGTCATCCAACGCTTCAATTACCAGAGCTACTACTTGTTCATTAAGCAACATTCAATTTCTAACCTCAGTTAAACAGGCCGATATAAGCCCTGTGTTTGTATAAACTCTAAAACCGCATCCGGCACTAAGTAACGTATGTTTTCGCCTTCGCCTAACAGCGCTCTAATCTGTGTTGCAGAAACGGCCAAGGGTGTTTGCTGTAAAAAAACTACCGAACCGGCTGGACTCGTTATCTCCTGCCAATCAGTAGCTACTTTGTTGTCAATCAACGCATGCACAGCCGCTGGTGCTTGCAGTTGCATATCAGGGCGCTGCAATACCAACAGATGGCAGTGTTCTAACAATTCATCCCAACGATGCCAGCTAGATAAACCACAAAAAGCATCCCAACCAAGCACAAAAAACAACTGATCGTGCGACGCCAACTCTTGGCGTACTGATATAAGTGTATCTATGGTCCAAGAAGGCTTATCACGTTTAAGTTCACGCGCATCCACAGTTAACAAAGGCTCATTGGCAATCGCTAGCTCCACCATCTGCAAACGCTGCTGTGCACTGACATTAGGTGCAGCACGGTGCGGTGGCAGCGCATTGGGAACAAGGCGTACCGCATCCAGCTTGAGCGCCTGCGCCACCTCCAGCGCACTGCGCAAATGCCCTATATGAACCGGATCAAAGGTGCCACCAAAAACAGCAACGCGTTTAGCCACGTATGTGCCCGTCACCAAAGACTATGTATTTCTCACTCGTCAAACCCAACAAACCCACCGGACCACGGGCGTGTAGTTTGTCCGTAGAAATACCTATTTCAGCGCCCAAACCGTATTCAAAACCATCGGCAAAGCGGGTTGAAGCGTTGATCATCACCGAGCTGGAATCCACCCGAGTCAAGAAGGTACGTGAGTGGGTATAGTTTTCCGTAATAATGCTGTCGGTGTGCTGCGAGCTGTATGTATTAATGTGGTTAATCGCCTCATCCAGCGAATCTAAAATTTTAACCGCCAAGATTGGTGCATTGTATTCTGCGTGCCAATCCTCTTCAGTGGCTGGTTGCATAATATCGGTGAAGTGTTCTAAGCAGCGTGAACAACCGCGTAGCTCAACACCCTTCTCTTGAAATATAGCCACCAAAGGCTTGAGCACTGACTCAATTTGCGAGCTGTGAACAAGCAAGGTTTCCATGGCGTTGCAGGGCGCATAACGCTGCGTTTTGGAGTTATCCGCCACACGAATCGCTTTTTTTGCGTCCGCAAATTCATCGACATAGACATGGCACACGCCATCAAGATGTTTAATTACCGGCACCTTGGCTTCACGGGAAATACGCTCAATCAAGCCCTTGCCACCACGCGGCACAATCACATCGACAAATTCAGGCATGGTAATTAGCGCACCTACAGCCGCTCGATCTGTCGTCGCCACTACCTGTACAGCTGTTGCTGGTAAGCCAGTGGTTGCCAGAGCACGAACAATGCACTCAGCAATGGCTTGGTTAGAATGGATGGCTTCAGAGCCGCCACGCAAAATAGTCGCATTACCGGATTTCAAGCACAGACTAGCCGCCTCAACTGTTACGTTGGGGCGTGACTCATAAATAATGCCTATCACTCCAAGTGGCACACGCATTTTGCCCAACTGAATACCTGAAGGCACATAGCGCATATCTTGAATTTCGCCAATAGGGTCAGGAAGGGCCGCCACTTGGCGCAAACCTTCAATCATCTCTTCAATACGCTGCGGTGTTAACTCTAAGCGATCCAGCATGGCATCATCCAAGCCGTTCGCACGTCCTGCAGCCATATCTTTCGCATTGGCCGCCAATAACGACTGACTGGCCTGCTCTAATTCCTGAGCTGTAGCTAACAAAGCATTATTCTTTTGTGCAGTTGAAGCACTGGCCAACACCCGCGAAGCATCCCGCGCTGCCTGCCCTAACCCGTGCATATAGGTTAAAACATCATTAGTCATAGCAACCCCAAATCCAGCAAATGAATAAATGGGGCATTATAGCTAGATATACGCACAAACGCACAGATTGTTTACAGGCGGGTGATTCGCTTTAATCCTGATGGTACGACAAAAAAAATGGACTCATGTGAGTCCATTTTTTGTATTGCCGCAAGCTGCTTAATCGGCGGTATAGGTGCGTGGACGCAGAACATCAGGCTTTAAGAAGTCTTTCTCGCCCGTATTCTTATGATCACCCAACAAACGGCCTTCAACCTTCAATCCGTAATTGGTGTGCACATGGAAGCTATCCAAATATTTTTCTCTAGTTTCCTTCACATTACCGGTATAGCGCGGTTCTTGCGGACGCTCATGGCTATTAATGTAATAGGCCACATCCCAAGCCTGCTGATCGGTCAGTGTATTAGGTTGACCTAGTGGCATGTTGTGTTTCACAAAGGATGACAAGGTAAAGTGACGCGTGATCCCTGCACCCCAGTTGTAGGAACGATCGCCCCACACTGCCGGGAAAACTTCCTTACCATTTTGCACCAGACCTGAACCGTCGCTAGAGTGGCAAATCATGCAGTTTTCTTCATACACTTTTTTACCACGCTGGTAATCCATTTTCTGCTCAGGCTCAGCCAGTTTTGGATAACCACGACCATACATATTTTTGCCTGATGAATAGATAGGCACACCCTTGGCTAACCACTGATGGTAAGCAGCCAAGGCAATCATATCATCGCTACCGTACTCCGGCGGCTGGCCATTCATGGAGTAGCTAAAGCAGCCAGCGATGCGCTCTTCTAGGTTGTTGACATGATCGTTTTTGGGTCTGTAATTCGGTAAGATTACTGCTGCAGGCCACACTGGACCAGCGAAAGGCAAACGGCCTTCACCCATATGACAACTGCTGCAGTTCATGCTGTTAAAGACGTTTTTGCCACGCAATTGTTGCGTATTCATAAACAAGTCATAACCGCGCCGAATTACGCGCTTAAGTTCTGGATGGAATTCAGTTTTTTCCAAATCCTCCATCGTAGGCGGCACGTGAACATACTGCCCTTCTTTGGGTTGAGGATTATTGACTGGGTATTGTATATCCGCCTGAACAGCACTGGCTGATAAAGCTACTGCACCCGCGATTGCTTGAGCGAATAAAAACGTTCTATTTCTCATTGACTTAGCCTCCTTACTACTGTGCTGGCTGACGTGAAAGCCACGCAGATACAGCGCGGATATCGTTATCGTCTAAACGTTCTGCTATCGCTAGCATCAAGTGCTGAGGATCGTTATGACGCTTCCCTTTTTTCCATGCGTGCAACTGATCGGAAATGTATCCCGCATGTTGCCCAGCGATGCCAGGAAAATGCTGGCCTGCCCCTTGGTTATTTGGACCATGGCAGCTTTTGCAAGGGACGATATAGCGGTCCCAATCACCTTGCATGGCCAGTTTCTCACCATGCGCCAACTCTTCCTCTGTTACATCTTCTCCGCCCTTACCAGCTACAGCAGGTAACTGACTATAATAAACAGACACATCTCTCATCTGCTTATCTGTTAGCGTGCTAACAAAAGCCTGCATCGTCACACTTTCCCTTGCACCACTTTTAATATCTTGAAGCTGCTTATACATATAATCTGCATCAAGACCGGAAAGTGCTGGCCAAGATTCACCCTTTGGTATATTCATCCCTCCACCATCTCCCTGATGGCAAGCAACGCACATAACAGTAGCTTCTTTGCCGGCCTGCGCATCGCCCTCCAAGGCTGACGCCGAAGAGATAGCTAGGCTTAAACCTGCCGCTATCAAAGTCATACACTGATACTTTTTCATCCCCACCTCACAGTCAATCGAATCTGCTTTTACTGCACTCCGCACTAATACAAGTGCTGTTCAATACTGACGTGACAAACCGTCACAGGCAAACCGTACCACAACGGTATATCTAAATATAGATTATAAGCATGCTACCAAGGTCCTTATGGACATTTACCCGGTTCAAATTCGTATATTGCAGCGTTTAGCAAGAATTATTGTGTGATTGATTCAGCGCGACACTATAAGTTAGTCACAACTTCCGGCATGATGCGCACCCAGCCAGCCATTAGGAGCTTCAGGTGTTAAAACTTTTCCGAATCACAAGCCTAACAGAGGGCATCTCTTACCTACTTATTCTGTGCGTAACATTTGGTTTTATTAGCAGAGAGTTTGTTTATACACTTGGTATGGCACATGGCGCGTTGTTTATTTTGTATTTAGTCCTGTCACTTCTGGCCGCCTATAAGCAAGGCTGGTCTGTGGGTGTTTGGCTGTTAATGTTCTTAGCCGCCTTTATTCCCTTTGCCTTTGTACCGGTTGAAATATTTATACAAAAAGAACTGCGCAAAAATGAAAATAGCGCAGCACAGGTCTCAGGCTTAACTTAAGACTCTCTGTAAGCAACTCATTGCTTCGCTCGATATACCCATTTGTTGGACACAACTTTTGCGCGATGTGGAATGCACACCATTGGTAGGAGCGCAACTTTTGCGCGAGTGGGATTTTCCGGCAATACCTGAGCTGGTTTTAAAGTCCGCATCGCCCAGAAGCTGGGCTCCCACAAACATTGCTGCCAGTTTCCCCAATAAGTCGGATTTCACAAAAGTCGCGCTACTGTGGGAGCGCAACTTTTGCGCGATTGGGACTTTCCGGCAATCTACCCTCCCGCACCGCTTACAACAGCCAAAGCGCTACGCAACCCGCTGTTTCTGCTGATTTTTGTCTTCACCGCTTGAGCAAACACACCCCTGCCCGCCTCCAGCAAACTCAGCCTGTGCTTGGCGCGCGTAATACCGGTATAGAGCAACTCTTTACTTAAAACGGGGCTGTCACGCTCTGGAATCAGCACCGCCGCATGGTTAAACTCGGAGCCTTGGGATTTGTGTACCGTCATGGCGAACACCGTTTCAACCTCGGTTAAACGGCTCGGCAAGACAAAGCGTACCTGCGACTCCCCTTCAGCATGGGAAAAAGCAACGCGCAGCGCTGTGTCGCTACTGCCGTCCGGAACTTTAACGGCGATACCAATATCACCATTCATCAAGCCTAGCCCATAGTTATTGCGGGTGATTATTACCGGGCGTCCTTCATACCAAGCGCCTTCATCTAACGCGAAAGCGTTACGCAGTACGGTTTCGGCCAAACGGTTAATCGCCTGCACGCCAAAATCACCGGCGCGCACCGCGCAGAGCAGACGAAACTCATCAAAGGTGCGCAGCATGCGAGCGGCCCACTCTTGATACTCGTCCAGCTCAGCCGTTTTGGCTGGACGTTCCTGTTGCAAGATGTGCACATAAGCCTGATACCCAGAGATGATCAACTCTTTTAGCGGCGCGGCGACTGCACTGGTTAACTGCAGATACGCTAACTCTGCGCTGGGCGTTTGTAACAATTCTTGCGCTTGGCGCACATCCATTTGATTCACCGCCGCGGCCAGTCGCCCGATGTCTGAATCCCCAGCAAAACGCCTTGAGTCGCGCAGCATCACCGTGCGCTGTTCAATCGTATGCCGCACATCACCGGGTTGTAATTGCGGATGACTCACCGGAGTCCCACAGAGTGCAGCCAGCTGAGCCCGTGTTTGCTCGGTATAAAGCCCCTGTTCAGCATGCAAACACAGCTCACCCAGCACCGAACCGGCTTCCACGGACGCCAGCTGATCTTTATCGCCGAGCAAAATCAACCGCGCATGCTCAGGTAACGCCTGCAACAGACTGTGCATCATGTCCAGATCAATCATCGAGGCTTCGTCCACCACCAGCACATCCAGCAATAATGGATTTTGCCGATGGTGTTTAAAATCACGCGTATGCGGCAAGCTGCCCAGTAACCGGTGCAAGGTGCTGACCTGCGCCGGAATGCTGTCACGAATCGCTTCCGTGACGGGCAAAGCAGCAATTTGCTGGCTAATCGACTCTGTTAAACGTGCGGCGGCCTTACCGGTAGGCGCGGCGAGACGAACATACAGGGGCCGTTGCTGCTCACGCATGGCTTGCTCTTGCAACAGCGCCAGCAAACGCACCACGGTGGTGGTTTTACCCGTGCCGGGACCGCCGGTGATAAGAGTAAAATTGCCGGTCGCGGCCATAGCGCAGGCCACTTTTTGCCAATCGGTGCTGTTTGCAGTACCAGCGGGAAATAGGTTATTTAACTGCTGAACAAAGCCCTCACCCACTGCACAGGGTTGTCGTAATCGTTGGCTTAACAACTGCGCCACTTCAGCTTCGTAACTCCAGTAGCGGTATAAATACAGGCGGCTGTCTTGCAACACCAAGGGCGCGGCGTGATCGTTCGGCTCGCGAGTGACAAAGCCCGCGCTGGCTAAATGCTCAAAATCCAACTCAGCAAGCAGCGCTCTTATAGCTAGGCACTCATCCGGATCGGCAAACAGCGTTTCCAATTGCGCGCTGGATAGCGAAAAATCCAAACAGATATGCCCGTCAGCCAGCATACGGCTGAGCAAGGCGGCGAATAACACCGCCTCTGTAGCCGCTGGATCCAACTGCCAGCAAAACTCGGCAAACGCATAGTCCAACGGTCGAATAGTTTTGCTATCAAGCCAGCGCCTAAGTGTGTCCTGCACGCTGCCAAGCTGTACACTTTCATGCTCGATTTCACACGGTTCACTAAATAAATCCTGCTGCTGCATTAGGCCACCTCCTGTCGTCCGGCAAACAACGCATCCAAGGCGCCGAGTAACTCCAGCGGCGGTCTTTGATAGTGCACCCCCTGCTGTGGCCCTTCAATGCCGCGTAAAAACAAATACACCACCCCACCAAAATGCTGCTCATAGTCATAATCAGGCAAGCGGCCGCGCAACAACCGGTGCAACGCCAAACTGTAAAGCACGTATTGCAGGTCATAGCGGTGCTTTAACACAGCCGCATCCATCGCTTGCTCAGTGTAGGCGAGGCTGTTTGCGCCTAGGTGATTGGACTTGTAATCCGCCACGTAATGGCGTCCATCAACACTAAACAGCAGGTCAATAAAGCCTTTAAACATGCCGTTTAGCTGCAATGGATTGAGCTGTGGGCGCGGCAGGGGCGCTAAAATCGCGGCGCTGACAAGCTGGTCCAGCTGCTGAGACTCAACCTGTTCGGCGGCAAACCAGAACTCCATCTCGGCTTGCCAATGTTCCAACTGCAGCAAATTGAAGCAGTGGCCATCGCCAAGCTGAAACTCAGTCGAAAGCAACACCTCTAGCCATTGACACAGCGTATCCACCTGATCCGTATAACCGCGCTGCTGGCAGAGTGTTTCCACCAATGCGCGCCGACTAGCAACGGTTTGCTGCTCAAGACTAAGGCACAGCTCAAGTAAATCATGTAAAAAATTACCGTGGCGTGCACCGCGAGGGAACGCATGCATGCCCTC
>LFTS01000179.1 GCA_001513435.1 Gammaproteobacteria bacterium DTU040 | reverse complement strand
CCGCCTAAATCAACAAAGGTTGGTTCTTCTAGTTGTCGAGCAAAAGAGTTAAAGGTTTCTTCAACTTGGCTACTAGCGAAGTCCATTTGCAAACGATTAATTTCGCCGCAAGGCTGCACGTACCAATCTCCCGCATCATGACTAAGCGTTCCTTGAATACGTACGTCACTCTGACTTGGCTGCGTTGGCTGCTGTACAGACTGACAAGCTGTGAGCAGAGTAAAGCAGACAAGCAAAGGATAAAGAAGTTGACGCATTGTGTTACCTCAGTGAAACAAAAATTAGCATTCAACAGAATTGGTGCAGCTACTAGCGGTGTTGGCTTTATTACTTAATGGCATCTGGTTTAATAACCAATAAATCACAATCAGTCGACTCAAAGACGCGCTCGGCGGTACTGCCGATCATAATGTTTTGCAGATTGGTACGTGAAATAGCGCCCATAATCAGCAAGTCGGTGTTCTTGTCTTGAGTATGCTCTGGAATAGTGTGCTCAGGAAATCCTTCCAGCAAGTATTTGTCTTCTTGCGCAATGGGGTACTGGTTAAGTAGAGCTGTACAGGCCGCTTTATGTTGCTCTTTACTGCGTGCAAGAAAATCGTCATAAGCCGCAACCAGCTCAGCATCAAACACCATGGTGCGCGGTAGCGGTGCGTAGCTGTGGACAAAATCCGCTTTCATGCCTAGTTTGTCAGCCAGTTTGCAGGCCATGCTGACCAGCTTGTGATCCAGCATGGCTGGCTTATCAGCCGCGTGCAATGGGTCAATGGCTGTGGTGATACGTTCGCCTTGCCATGCTTTGTCGCTGCGCACTAACCAAAGCGGTACGGGGCAGTAACGAATAAGCTGCCAAGAAATATTATTAAAAAGCAGACGCTGTAAGATGCCGTGTTTATGCGCTTCGCGGAAAATAATATCAGGCTTTAACTCGTTGGCGTGCTCGATAATTTGCCGGTGTATTGGCTTGCCCCAGCGGGCTTTAGTGGTTACGGTAATGCCGTCGGCACGCAAAGGCGCGGCTAGGGTTTCCAGCCACTTAACGCGGTTTTTTAGCAGAGAGTCGCGGGCTTTTTGCTGCGCGGGACCATCAAAGAAAAATCCACCGTCCAAAGCTGAGTTGTACTCGCACACTAACAGCTCTATGGCGGCGTTAGTTTTTCTGGCAAACCAAGAGGCGCGTTCAAGTGAGGGTTGTGAGTCTTCAGATG
>LFTS01000260.1 GCA_001513435.1 Gammaproteobacteria bacterium DTU040 | reverse complement strand
TTAGTAGCAGCGATTTCTTTTTCGCTGGGTGGTGGCGGTGCTTTTTCCGGCAAGACGTCTGGCGGTACGATTACCTCAGATTCGGGCAGTATGGTGTAGAACTCAAACTTCGGCTTGCTCTCTTGCGTGCTTGCTGGAGAAGTGTTGTCAATTTTTGCTGAGGGTGTTTTTTTGTTTTCTGCTTCTTTATCACGCTTGATATCGTCTTTACCCGGCTCAAGCTGAAACAGGGACATGATAAAGAGCCCCACAATAAGACCAGCAAGAATCCAGACAATTGGATGCACAGGTTTTTTTGCCGGTTCTTGATAGCGACTCGCACCGCGTTTTGGTGCGGCTGCTTTTTTGCGTGCTGCCATACTTACATACGCTCCAGGGTTTGTAGTCCCAGTAAATTAAGACCCGTTCGCAGGGTGCGCCCTGTCAAGGCAGCCAAGCGCAAGCGACTAGCGCGCGTGGCCTTGTCTTCAACCGATAAAATGGGGCATTGCTCATAAAAACTGGAAAACAATCCGGCCAGCTCGTACAGGTAGGTACAGAGAATATGCGGCGTGCCTTTGTCGGACAGATTATTCAGCACCTCAGTAAAGCGCGCCAGAGTGGCAGCGAGCGTTTGCTCGGGCTCGCTGGCTAGCTCAATCACGCCCTCGATCGGTGCATCCATGGACTGCTCTGCACGGCGAAACACACTGGCCACACGGGTGTAAGCATAGAGTAAGTAGGGCGCGGTGTTGCCTTCAAAGCTAAGCATTTGCTCAAAGTTAAAGCTGTAATCGCTGGCGCGGTGTTTACTCAAGTCAGCATATTTAACCGCACCAATCCCCACCGCCTGGGCAATCTGTTTGAGATCACTTTCGTCTAGCTCTGGGTTCTTCTCTTTGACCAAATTGTAGGCGCGCTGCTCGGCTTCGTTGAGCAGGTCAATCAGTTTCACTGTGCCGCCGTCACGGGTTTTAAATGGACGGCCATCCGGGCCATTCATGGTGCCAAAGCCCATGTGTTCAAGTTGCATATCCTTGCTGGCAAAGCCTGCTTGCTGCGCCACAGTAAATACCATTTGAAAGTGCAGGGCTTGGCGCTGGTCGACAAAATACAGTACGCGATCGGCGTTGAGTTGTTGTTGACGGTAACGCACAGCGGCTAAATCAGTGGTGGCATATAGATAGCCACCATCGGCTTTCTGCACAATCAGCGGCAGCGGCTGGTCTTCACTGTTTTTAAAACCGTCGACAAACACACACTGCGCGCCTTGGTCGAGGGTGAGCAAGTCTTGTTGTTGCAGGGCTTGGATAATCTCGGGTAAGTCGTTGTTGTAGGCGCTTTCACCACGTATATCGTCCATGCCCAGCTTCACACCTAGGCGATCATAGACTTCCTGACAGTGGCTTAGAGAAACTGTGTTAAAGCTCTGCCAAAGGCGCAAGCACTCCGCATCACCGGCTTGCAGTTTGACCACCAGCTCGCGGGCGTGGGTGGCAAACTCGGGGCTTTCATCAAAGCGTTGTTTGGCAGCGCGGTAAAAGTTTTCTAAGTCGGCTAATTCAGTTTGCTGCGCCTCAGGGTTTTCCTGTAGGTAGGCCAGCAGCATGCCGAACTGCGTACCCCAATCACCCACGTGATTTTGACGAATCACGTCATGGCCTAAAAACTCCAGCGTGCGGGCGACCGCATCACCAATGATGGTGGAGCGTAAATGGCCTACGTGCATTTCTTTGGCCAAGTTTGGTGAGGATAGGTCCACCACAATGCGCTGGCTGGGTTCGGCTACCGGCACGCCGAGCCGATCATCATTCAGCGCAGCATCCAAGCGTTGGGCAAGGGCGGCGTGGTTTTGATAGAAGTTTAAAAAGCCGGGACCAGCGATTTCCACTTTGCTGATTTGCGCATCTTGCGGCAGGGCAGCCATGATTTTTTCGGCCAGATCGCGCGGCTTCATGCCGGCGGGTTTGGCTAGCATCAGGGCAATATTGCTGGCGAAGTCGCCGTGAGTCTTATCGCGCGCATTTTCCACCTGCACATTGGCGTTGAGTTCAGCCGGAAGCTGATCTTCGGTGCTAAGGGTATTAAGGGCAGTCTGGATTAGATGACGGATATGATCTTTCATGCAGGTCTCATAGTCAGGCGGAGAAAATAGCTGGCTATTATCGGCTTTTACTAGGCCTATGTTCAAGTGGACAGACAGCAGGGCATTATGCCTGCGTGCAACAAAGATGCAGTTTTTGTTTAACAGCGTATACTTGCCGCAGGCTTATGGGTTCCCTAACCCCAGTATTCAAAAAGGTTTTCTTATGCTCAAAATGTCCTCTACACGCATGCGTGTGGCCGTTGCCGTTCTGGTCGCGTTCCATATCCTGATCATCATTGCTAGTAATTATCTGGTGCAGTTCCCGTTTCAGATTTTTGGTTGGCAAACCACTTGGGGTGCTTTTAGCTTCCCTTTTATTTTTCTAGCGACCGATTTAACCGTGCGATTACTCGGTAAACAGCCGGCGCGCAAAGTTATTGGCTATGTAATGCTGCCAGCTTTGCTGGTGTCGTACGTGTTTTCCGTGCTGTTTCAGGAAGGTCAGTTTAATGGTTGGCTAGCGCTGTCCAGTATGAATATGTTTGTACTGCGTATTTCAGTTGCGAGTTTTGCCGCTTATGTGGTTGGACAGTTGCTGGATGTGCAGTTATTTGATCGCCTGCGCTCTTTGCGCCAGTGGTGGGTTGCCCCAGCGACTTCGACGATATTCGGCAGTATGTTGGATACATTGGTGTTCTTTGCTATAGCGTTTTGGCACAGCTCAGATCCCTTTATGGCGCAATACTGGGTGGAGATTGGCATAGTGGACTATGTAACCAAGTTGGCGGTCAGCATGTTGTTTTTTGTGCCTTTGTATGGTCTGTTGCTGAAACTTATTTTGCGTGTGTTAGCTGGCCAGCAGGTAGTAAGTTCGCCAGCCTAGAAGCAAAAAAGTGCAGGTGATTAGCCTGCACTTTTTGTTGGTTGGGTTATAGAGATTATTCGAAAACGATAGTCTCGCCCTCGACTCTAGCTTTGATGTGACTGCCTTCGCTGAATTGCCCGGAGAGTATTTGCTGCGCCAGTGGGTTTTCAATCCAGCGCTGAATCGCGCGCTTCAATGGACGTGCGCCATACAGCGGGTCATAACCTACAGCAATCAGCTTTTCCAGTGCTTCATCAGTGAGTTCTAGTGTCAGATCACGCTCGGCTATACGTGCGCGTAAATGACCCAGCTGAATCTGCGCGATGCCAGCAATCTGTTCTTTGGCCAGCGGCTCGATAATTACCAGCTCATCAATACGGTTGATAAATTCAGGACGGAAATGTGCGCCCACCGCATCCATTACTGCGGCGCGTTGTGCATCACTGTCGCCGACCAGCTCTTGAATTTGCATCGAGCCAAGGTTGGACGTCATCACCACTACAGTGTTGCGAAAATCGACCGTACGGCCATGGCTGTCAGTTAAACGACCGTCTTCCAGCACTT
>LFTS01000055.1 GCA_001513435.1 Gammaproteobacteria bacterium DTU040 | reverse complement strand
TGAAAACGAAGCAGAATATGCGTCGGTTATGGCGCATGAATTAGCGCATTTGTCCCAACGTCACTTTGCCCGCGGTCTAGAAGCACAGAAGCGTATGCAACTGCCAATGATGGCCGCCCTACTGGCCGGAGTTGTTGCCGCTGCCGCTGGTGCTGGTGATGTAGGCATGGCTGCAATCATGTCCAGCCAAGCAGCCGCATTTCAAGAACAACGCCGCTTTTCAAGGCAAAACGAGCAAGAAGCCGATCGAGTTGGCATTCAAAATCTGAGCCGCGCCGGCTTTGATCCACGGTCTATGCCCAGTTTGTTTGAGCGCCTATCACGTCAGTACCGCTTCGATCGCACACCTCCTGAGTTCTTATTGACCCACCCGGTGACAGAATCACGTATTGCCGATACTCGTAACCGTGCTGAGCAAATAGTCGTTATGGCCAGTCGTCCCGGCATAGTTGATTCCCTTACCTATCAACTTTTACGTGCACGCGTCAAACTCACCTTTGAGGAAACGCCGGGCATTTCCTTAAAGCGTTTTCGTGCTGAGCTTGAAGCCAATCCAGATAATACTGCCGCCCGTTACGGACTGGCTTTAGCATTGATTCGTGCCAGTCAGTTTAAAGAGGCAGGGCAAGAGTTAGAATTATTACTAAGCAAAGCGCCCAGCAGCCAGTTTTTTATCCTCGCTCAAATTGATCTCGAACTCAGTCAGCAGCAGTATAAAACGGCTGAACAGCGCATCAATAAAGCACTCAAAGACTTCCCTTCTAGCTATCCACTACAGGCCGCTAAGGTGGAAATATTGCTGGCGCAGCAGCGTTATAGCGAAGCTGAGCAAATTCTTAACGCTTTGATCAAGCAGCGTCCCAATGATCCTGACATTTGGTACGAACTGGCAGAAGTGCGCGGTCAAACCAACAACATCGTAGGTCTGCACGAAGCGCGCGCAGAGTTTTTCGTGCGCATGGGTGATTATCAGCAAGCCATTGAACAACTGAGCTACGCCAAGCGTCGAGTGGAGAATAACTTTCCGCTGTCCTCTAGTATTGATGCGCGCCAGGCTGAGCTAATCAAAGAAGAAGAGATGGTTAATGAGATGTTCCGTTAGGTGAGTAGCCTTCATTAGCCTGCAGTTATGGCATACTAGCCGCTTTTTACAGTCTAGTTTTCTTATGCCGCACTTACCCGATAAAATCTTCAGTACGCCCTTAGCCCAGGTGCCCGACTTTACCTTTAACGAGGATGTAGTGCGGGTTTTCCCTGATATGATCAAACGCTCGGTGCCAGGCTATCCCACTATTGTGGAAAACATTGGCGTTATCGCCGCTCAATTTGCCCAGCCCAATACGGCGCTGTACGACCTAGGCTGCTCGTTAGGCGCCACCACGCAAGCACTGCGCCGCCACGTGCAACAACCCGGCTGTAGTGTTAAAGCGGTAGACAACTCCAACGCTATGGTCAAACGCTGCCAAGAATACCTTAGTGCGCAGGATGCCATGTATCAAGAACTGCTACCGGTCGAGGTTATCGAAGCCGATATTACTCAGCTGCAGCTAGCACCCTGCTCGGTTGTAGTGATGAACTTCACCCTGCAGTTTGTGGCACCTGAACAACGACTGGAGCTACTTAAAAGCATTCGTGAGTCTTTGCTGCCTCAGGGTGCATTAATCCTGTCGGAGAAACTGCGCTTTGATAACGCCAAGCAACAAAAGCTGCTCAACGATTTACACCTAGCTTTTAAGCGTGCCAACGGTTACAGCGAACTGGAAATCGCGCAAAAACGTCGCGCGATTGAAAAAGTCATGCTCCCGGATAGTCTCGCCAAACACCGAGAACGCTTACAACAAGCGGGCTTTTCTCAAACCATCCTGTGGTTTCAATGTATTAACTTCGCGTCTTTAATAGCCTTGCCATGATTGATTTAACCGACCTTGTACACCACCTTGCCCGCACACCCCTTAAGTTTTGGGCGCGCACTCTACCTGACAAGTTAGCCAGACATTACGCTATCGGCCATGGCGACTTACCCCGCTGGCAAGCGGCTGTTGCTGC
This sequence comes from Gammaproteobacteria bacterium DTU040, assembly GCA_001513435.1. Taxonomy (GTDB): domain Bacteria; phylum Pseudomonadota; class Gammaproteobacteria; order Pseudomonadales; family Pseudomonadaceae; genus Thiopseudomonas; species Thiopseudomonas acetoxidans. Next base: position 6,443 of record LFTS01000055.1, on the reverse strand, counting down.
CATTCCGCAGTTAGCACTCTCACTGCATGACTTTAGTAATGAACTTCGCTTAAGTGGTCCCTATAATGAGCAACAACAGCAGCAATTAACCCAGGCGTTACAAGGCTTAATTCCTTGGCGCAAAGGCCCTTTCCACTTATTTGATGTGCTTGTGGATACAGAGTGGCGCTCAGATTGGAAGTGGGACAGAGTGAGTCCACACTTGGATCTCAACGGCAAGCGTATTTTGGATGTGGGCTGTGGCAACGGGTACTACATGTGGCGCATGCTTGGCGCGGGTGCCAAAACAGTGATCGGCGTAGATCCTAACTGGCTTTTTTTCTGCCAGTTTCACGCGGTTAAAAAGTTTTTCCCACAAGCACCAGTTTGGCACTTACCTTTTGCTTTTGAAGAATTACCACCAAAGCTAGAAGGATTCGATAGCGTATTTTCCATGGGTGTGCTGTATCACCGCCGCTCACCCATAGATCACTTATTAGAACTAAAAGACTGTTTAATCCAGGGTGGTGAGCTGGTTGTAGAAACACTCGTCATCGAGGGCGATGCGCAACAGGTGTTGGTGCCAGAAGATCGCTACGCACAAATGCGTAATGTTTGGTTTCTGCCCTCGGTTGAAGCGCTCAGTCTTTGGCTCAGACGTGCCGGCTTTACAGAGGTTCGCTGCGTGGATGTTAGTACCACTAGCACGCAAGAGCAACGCAGTACCGATTGGATGCGCTATCAGTCATTAGCAGAGTTTTTACACCCGGATAATCCAAGCCTAACAATAGAAGGTTTACCCGCACCAAAACGTGCCGTAATGATCGCACGCAAACCCTAAATTACCCGCGCCAAAGGGAATAGGCGCTTAAAGTTAGCCGTGGTTTGCTCAGCCAACTGCTCATAGCTAACACCACGCAGTTGCGCTAAAAACTCAGCCACATCGGCAACATATTCAGGGAAGTTGCTTTTACCACGATGCGGCATGGGGGCTAAGTAAGGCGAATCCGTTTCTACCAGCAGCCGATCACTAGGCACCTGCAAAGCCACATCACGCAAAGCCTGTGCGTTGCGGAAGGTAACGATTCCGGAAAAGGAAATGTAATAACCAAGATCCAACGCGGCTTTAGCCATCTCCCAGTCTTCGGTAAAACAATGCATCACTCCAGCCTGTGGCAAAGCTGCTTCACGCATAATGGCTAGCGTGTCATCTTTAGCATCACGGGTATGTATGATGACCGGCTTACCACTTAGACGCGCGGCCTCAAAGTGCAAACGAAAAGACTCTTGCTGCAGTTGCGCGGTTTGCGTCTGATAATAATAATCCAGCCCCGTCTCTCCCACAGCAACAACGCCCTTATGTTGCAGCTCATCTAACAACCACTGGAGAGTAGGTTCGCCACCACGGTCTAAATCTAGCGGATGCACGCCCACCGAGCAGTCCACATCGGCATAGCGTTGGGTAAATTCACGCACCTCAGGCGCATTTGCCACGCTAATACCTACGCACAAAAAATGCTTAACACCGCGCATGCGTGCAGCTTCCAGCGCTGCATCTAGGCTGCCGGAAAATTTTGTAAGGTCTAAACGATCAAGGTGACAATGAGAATCGACAAGCATGTACTACCACTACTGTGTTACTGAAGAGTGCCACAATAGTGGCACCCGGGGTTTGATTTTTTGCTGGGGACGTTCACGCAAAACGGAGTGTTGCAACACTATTGCAACAGGCCAACCAAGCCAAGTTTGGCCAATACAGGTTAAAACGTATGGGTGGCTCTGTCTGAGTTAAGTGCTCCCGTCAAGTACGTCTCGATGCTGTTGCGTACTGCTACGTCTTGTTCACCGAACTGTACACCGATACCAGCAGGACGGTTACCCTGCGAGCCTTTTGGCGAGATCCACACCACCTTGCCCGCTACCGGAATTTTATCCGGTTCTTCCATTAGCATAAGCAGCATAAAAACCTCTTCGCCGATTTCATACCGCTTGTTAGTCGGGATAAATAACCCACCATTTTTTAAAAACGGCATATAAGCTGCGTACAAAACCTCTTTGTTTTTAATGCTTAAGTTCAGAATACCTTTACGACCTTCTAGTCCTGGCGGCAAACCCATGTTTTAACCNNCTGGCTATTACTGACCGATTATCGCACCAATGGCGTTGCACGACCCAACTAAATAGTTATCCTTTGAACTGCCTATCAGAAACCAATCAGACCCATCCAACGCACCAGTAGGCTTTCTAATAATAAATCCGCACGCAGTGGTGCACGGCGTAGAAGCTTGTTGCGTCGTTCTAAAATCCAGCTATGCGTTTCAATTAATTGTTCGGCTTGGACAAATTTAGCCATATGCCCCAACACGGGCTGCATGTCTTGCAAACCTAAATCTACTGTATTCTGGGTCAATTGGTAGCGCAAGATGTTTTGACACCACTGTGCAAACCAGTCTAGCAGCAGTACCGTCGGTAACTTAGTCCACTGACCGGCCAACTGTGCAGGCGCTAATTGACGCTTTAGCAACTGTTTTACGCCCTCAACCACATCCGCACGCATTTGCAAAACATTATCTTCGGCAAACTGTTGCGCCTTCAAGGGCGAACCGCCAGACAACTGTAACAGTTTGGTGAGCTGCGTATCGTCCAAGCTGGGTAGCTGCTGCGCAAGCCATGTTTTTGCTTGCGCTAGATCGGGCAAAGGACAAGCCTGTAGCACACAACGGCTTTTAATAGTGGGTAACAAAAAGCTCAGCTGGTGGGTAATTAATAAAAACACCGTACCTGCGCTCGGCTCTTCCAAACTTTTCAATAACGCATTCGCCGATTCCAGCGTCATCACTTCTGCAGGTTCTAGAATAACCACCTGCCGTCCGCCCTGCTGCGCAGTCTGCTGGATGCTTGCCACCAATTCTCGCACATAAGCAATTAAAATACCTTTACCCGGCTCTTCTGGTTCTACCCGCAACATATCTGGATGAGAGTCAGCAGCGTAAAGTTTGCACGAACGACACTGTCCGCAAGCCTGTGCAGCCTGTGGTTGTTTGCATAGCAAAAACCGCGCAAACAACTCCGCCATTTGCCGCTTACCGCTGCCAGCCGGTCCATGCAACAAATAGGCATGGGCATGCTGCGTACGGCCTATCAGCCCCTGCCAAATATCTTGCTGCCAAGGTAAAATATCAACCACGCTGCACCTGTGCTTGAATCTGTGCCAATACCGGTATTAACTGTTCTTGCACCTGTGCTAAAGCATGCTGAGCCGCAATGACTCGAAAACGCATAGGCTCTGCTTCGGCGCGCGCAAGGTAATTTTGCCTAACGGCCTCGAAAAACGTTTGCTGCTCTTGCTCAAAACGATCCAAGCGGCCGCGCTGTTTGGCCCTAGCCATACCTTCGTTTACTGGCAGGTCAAATAAAAGCGTTAAGTCAGGACGCAGATCACCCTGTACAAAGTTTTCCAGCACGGCGATGCGCTGCTCATCAATGCCACGCCCACCGCCCTGATAGGCATAAGTAGCATCAGTAAAACGATCACAGAGTACGATTTTTCCGGCGGCCAAAGCAGGTCTAATAAGCTGTTGGATATGCTGCGCTCGGGCTGCGAACATGAGTAATAATTCGGTATCCACTGCCACTGGCTCACTGTGCTCAGCTAACAACAACTCACGAATTTTCTCAGCCAGTTCTGTACCGCCCGGTTCACGGGTTAACACCACCTGATGACCTTGTTGCTCTAAGTGCTCGGCAATAAACGTACGGTTGGTTGTTTTACCTGAGCCCTCCGGGCCTTCCAAGGTAATAAAAAATCCAGCACTCATGGAGTTTCCTTAGCTGTACTAGTAGGGCTAATGGTTGAGCGATAACCTTCGCGGCGTTTAAGTTGATACTTACGCACTGCTTGATTGTGCTGTTGCAGATTGCGCGAGAATTCGTGCGTGCCATCACCTTTGGCCACAAAATACAAACTATCACCCGGCTTGGGATTTAACGCCGCTGCAATCGCTGCGCGACCTACCATAGCAATGGGTGTAGGTGGTAAGCCCGGATTCACATAGGTGTTATAAGGCGTTGGCTTACGTAAATCGGCGCGGGTAATTTTACCGTTATACTTCTCCCCCATACCGTAAATAACAGTCGGGTCTGTCTGCAGCAGCATGTTCAAGCGCAGGCGGCGCACAAACACCCCAGCAATTTCATCACGTTCGTGGGCGGCACCGGTTTCTTTTTCAATAATTGACGCCATCGTCAGTGCTTCATCTGGATTCGCATAGGGTAAATCAGCTGCGCGCTTGTCCCATTCTTGCGCTAAAACCTGCTCTAACCGGCGATTTGCTTGGCGCAAGATGTCTATATCCTGCTGTCCCCGCGTGAAAAAATACGTATCGGGATAAAAACGGCCTTCTGGGTGCATCCCTGGGCGCTCAAGCAGCTGCATAACTTGTTCATCGCTCAAGTCCGTAATCGTTTGCTCAAGCAATTCTTGCAGCGCTAGTGCGTTGCGAAACTGAGCGAAATTCCAGCCTTCAACTAAAGTGACGCGGTAGTTTTGTACATCGCCGACGCGCCACTTCTCGAGCAAATCAGCCAAGGTCATCTCTGGATTAAGACTGTATTCACCCATTTGCACACTGGGCTGATGCTGTTGCAGTCGCCACATTAAGCGCAGCCAGATACTGCCTTGAATGATGTCTTGCTGCTCCAAATCATTCAATAAAGCCACCGGTGTAGTGCCCGCCACCACACTCAAGGAGTGTTCAGCGTCGAGCTTTAAGGGTTGTTGCAAAGCGTTCTGCGCCAACCAAAATACTGCCAGCCCCGCAATAACTAGGCTAAAAACAAAACTTAAAACAGTATAAAAAAACTTTTTACGCACAATGTATCCCAATTAATCCGTGAGTCTTTGCTGCAGTCTACGAGCGATACTGCCAACCGACCAGCGATAGTTTTGATAGCTTACTACAGGCCAAATCCCATAGAGGCTGTTGCTGGTAAACACCTCGTCCATGCCTGCCAACTGCGTCACTTTTATCTGTGTTTCTTGACAATCTATGCCCAGCTGTTGTGCTTGCTGCATAATCCAAGCGCGCATTACGCCCGCCACGCCGCAATTAGCTAAGCTTGGAGTCAACAAGCGTCCGTCACGCACAAAAAAGATATTGCTAAACACGCAGTCTGTAATATGACCTTCTGTGTCCAGCATTAGTCCTTCAGCATAGCTGGCATCTTGCCATTCAGCACGGGCGAGCACTTGTTCTAAACGATTAAGATGCTTGATACCTGCCAACAAGGGCTGGATAGCTAAAGGGGTTTGGCAGTTATACAGCCGTACACCTTGGGTATTTTCAGTGGGCCAGTGGGGCATCGAGCTGAGCTGCAAAATACGCTGCGGCTGTACCTTTTCAGGTATCCCATAACCGCGCTGACCCACTCCCCGGGTTACAATCAGCTTACACACCGCATTTTCAGCTTGAGCACAAAAACTGTGTATTTCTTGGCTGACTTGTGCGAAATCAAGATTGATTTTCAGCCGCTGACAACCCAATTGTAAGCGTGCCAAATGCAGCTCAAGGCGTAAGGGTTGCCCTTGCTGCACACGCATGGTTTCAAATAAGCCATCGCCATAGGCAAGGCCTCGGTCAGCTACGCTTATAGTTGTCGTAGGCTGACCGTTAACCCAAGTAATCACTCAACAAACCGGGTAAATACCAGAGAACCGTTGGTACCGCCAAAGCCAAACGAGTTAGATAACACCGCATCAATACGCATTTCTTTGGCCTGATGCGCAACGAAATCCAAATCACAGCCCTCACTAGGTTCATCTAAGTTAATGGTCGGTGGTGCCACTTGATCACGTAGCGCTAAAACACTGAAAATAGCTTCTACTGCGCCCGCCGCACCCAACAAATGCCCCGTCATTGACTTGGTCGAGCTTACGCTCAATTGCTGAGCGTGTTCGCCAAACACTGTTTTAATCGCTTCCACTTCGGCCAGATCACCGGCTGGAGTCGAGGTGCCGTGCGCATTAATATATTGCAGCTGCTGCGGATTTAAACCAGCATCTTTCAGTGCATTAGTCATACAGCGCGCCGCACCACTGCCATTCTCGGGCGGCAAAGTCATGTGAAATGCATCTGAGCTCATACCAAAACCAGCCACTTCTGCATACATAGTTGCACCACGCGCTTTAGCGTGCTCAAGCTCTTCAAGAATCAGAGCACCTGCTCCATCAGATAACACAAAACCATCACGGGCTGCATCCCAAGGGCGACTCGCTGCTTGCGGATCATCATTGCGAGTAGACAACGCTCGAGCAGCACCAAAACCACCTAAACCAAGACCACAGGTAGCCATTTCTGAGCCACCGGCAACCATGGCGTCTGCTTCACCGTACATGATAGTGCGTGCAGCCATACCAATGCAGTGAGTACCTGTGGTGCAAGCAGTCGTAATAGCAAAGTTAGGAC
>LFTS01000246.1:13879-15660 GCA_001513435.1 Gammaproteobacteria bacterium DTU040 | reverse complement strand
AGATGTGTATAAGAGACAGAATGTGCCTGCGATTTTTGTGTACAATTTCATGATGAGCATCACCTTTTTGATTATTCGAATTAATTCGTTAGCTAATAGCGGTTCAGTTGGCTCGTCACCGCTAGATGCGAGACTGCATGCTTTTTAGATGCTTGTCAACGCTCAAGAAGCTAAGTTTAGGACGAAGGTATGACAAAAACGCTGCTTATTTGCGGTTTTTTCATCTACCGCGCTGAACTTTACCGAAGTGTTCAGGTCTGGCTCGACCCTCCGGTCATTTCTTTGGCCATGTGACTGGCGTAGTTGTCGGTCATACCACCTATATAATCAATGATGCGCAGAAAGGATTGGTAGAGCGACCAGTGGGTTTGTGGCGCGCTGTTGCCGAGCAAGTCAAAAATCCTACGGTTTTTAAACGAGAGTTCACGCCCGCTATGAAACTCAACCACAGCACCACAGAACGCCTCAAGTAATGTTTCGAGGGTGGTATAGGCGCCTATTTCATGCAGGGTTTTGCGCTTATCTTGGAATATTCTTTCGCGCGCTAGCTGTTTGGCATTAAGAATGCAGCTTTTGGCGGGGTCTTGCATGTGTTCAACCAGATCGCCTTGTAACTGGCCGTTTAATAATAGTGCTTGATTTTGCACAAAGGTGTGCGCTGCTGCTTGAGTTAGGTGCTCGATGGCTTTGCCGCGCAGGATTGCCAATTTGCGGCGACGCGAGTCATTGATACCGAGCTGGCGGTAGGTTTCTGGCAGGTCATCACCGACGAGGTTGAGTAATAGCTCCTCGACTTCGCTGTAGTCGAGTAGGTTCATTTCGATGCCGTCTTCTAAATCGATTAATCCGTAACAAATGTCATCGGCGGCTTCGACCAGATACACCAAGGGGTGGCGCGCCCAGCGTTGTGGGCCGAGTTGTGGTAAGCCTAGTTTTTCAGCGATGTTTTCTAGGATGGGTAATTCGCTTTGGTAGCAGCCGAATTTTTGCGCTTTGTTGCCGGTTTGGCTGATTTGCTGGGCGGTCCAGGGGTATTTTAAGAAGGCACCCATGGTGGCGTAGGTTAGGCGCATACCGCCATCGAACTGGTGGTATTCCAGTTGGGTAAGGACGCGAAAGCCTTGGGCGTTGCCTTCAAAGTTGAGGAAATCGGCTTGTTCGGCGCTGCTCATGCTATCAAGCCAGCCGCGCTCTAGTGCGTCGCGGAACCAGTGCCGCACGGCGTCTTCACCGGAATGCCCGAAGGGTGGGTTGCCTATGTCGTGGGCTAGGCAGGCAGATTGGACGATCATGCCCAGATCGCTGGGTTCGCCCCAGTTGGGCATCTGCTCGCGCAGCATTTCTGCGACGAGCATGCCGAGGGAGCGGCCTACGCAACTGACTTCCAGTGAGTGGGTGAGCCTTGTATGAATAAGGTCATTGCTGGAGACGGGGTGGACTTGGGTTTTGCGCCCAAGTCGTCGAAACGCGCCGGAGAAAATCACACGATCGTGGTCTTTGTGAAACGGACTGCGCGCGATTTCTTCGGCGCTGTGGGTGAGTTTGCCTAAGCGCTCACGGGTTAAAAGACTGTGCCAATCCATAGGTGCTCTTTGTTAGGTGTGTTTTAGATGTTGGAATTATAGCAGTTCTGTGGCGTTCCTACTGTTGGAGCATGGCTTCTGGGTGATGTGGGCACGGCTCTTGTGGGAGCGCATCTTATGCGCGATTGGTTTTGGCGTGGCTGGATGGTTTGTTCGCGCAAAAGCTCCAACAGGAGTCGGCCCTGAGGCCGACATGTC
>LFTS01000246.1:0-13701 GCA_001513435.1 Gammaproteobacteria bacterium DTU040 | reverse complement strand
ACAGGAGTCGGCCCTGAGGCCGACATGTCAGGCTGAAGCCAGACCTACAGATACTGCTGGCTGGGTCGCATAACGAATTTCCCTGCAAGCTGGGTTCCACAAAAGCGGTCGTTTTGTTTGTATTTATATTTAAAACTCGGTGGTGGTGTTTAGCCAGTCTTGCCAGCTGCGGATTTCTTTGCGGCTAGCACCGGCTTTGGCTGCGGCTTGTAGGGCTTGTTTGGCTTGCGGCCAGAGTTCTTGTTCGCTGGCTAGTTGCACCACGGTTAGCCAGTGTTTGGCTTGTTGGCTTTGTTCGGCTAGGCGCTGATAGTGTGCCAAGGCCAAGCTGCGTTCGCGTGATTGCCATTGTAGCTGTGCCAAGCGTTCTTGGCGGGCGGTGGTTTTGGTTAAGCGCCCTTGTTGCATCAGCTCGTTTAACAGCCGTGCGCCCTGCCATGGCTGTTCAGCGGCGCTGGCTAAAGCCACTAGCTGATCCAAATCCGCCTCGCTAAATGCCAATCCTTGTTGATAGGCCGTGCGCAAGGTGGCAAAGGCTTGTACATAGTTACCGCTCATTTGCTGTAAAGCAGCCAGCTGTCGCCACTGTGCTACTTGCTGTGGATGGCGCGCCAATAGCTGTTTTTGCCATTTTTGCGCTGCTGGAAAACGACGTAACTCAGCATTGGCGGCGACCATAAAATTCAACCACTGATCACTAATCGCGCTTTGCTTAGCCAGATAGCGTTCCGCCAAAGGCAAGGCTTGGTCGTAACGTCCGAGCATTTGCCAGTTGTATATACGCAACTCCAAGCTTTCTTGGCTGTCTAGCACATGCTCTAAATAGGCTAACGCCTGTTTAGGTCTTTCCAGTTGGGTATTTAACTTAGCCAAACTTAACGCATCTTCCTGGCGTTGCTCATCGGTCAATTGACCACTTTTATACGCCTGCTCTAGCAACTGCACGGCATGAGCTATGTGATTTTTTTGCCAAACCACATAACCATGAGTACGCCAAATTAAAGCCTCTGCGTAACTGCCCTTTTCGGGCTGAAGTTGTCTGAGTAGTTGTTCGGCTTTGTTGAACTCGCCCTGTTCTTGCGCGCTTTGGGCAGCCTGTAGAGCACGCAGGGTTTTAATGTCTATCGTCTGCGCCAAAGCCAAGCTCGACAACAAGCAGCAACATAAAACTAACCAACGCATAGATACATTACCTCGCTGGCTCGAGTTTAAATTCAATGATTTTTTCCACGTGACGCGGGACAGCGATGCCGTTTTCCATGCGTGGGGTAAAACGCCAGCGTGCAGCGGCGCGGCGTGCAGAGCGATCAAACACATTGGCTGGCTGAGCTTCAAGCACTTCGATGTTTTCTACCCGCCCATGCGCGCTGATGGTAAAGGCAAGTTTGACGTAGCCTTCGATACCACGTCGGCGCGCTACATCTGGGTATTCCGGCAATACGTCATTGAGCGGGGTTACTTCTGAGTCTTTACCCGGCGCGGCAGGTGCGCTGGGTGCGCTCGGTGCGGCTGGCTGTGCTGTGCTTGGCTNNAAGGTTGGCACGGCTTGGCTTTGTGTGGTTTGTGGCGTTTGCGGTTTAGGCGGCTCTACATCCGGCGGCGGTTCTGGCGCTTGCAAGCGGCTACGGGATTGGGCATCGGACGTATTTTTACTCATGGGAATAAAGTGGCCAACCTGTACGGGCTTGTTTTCAATGGGCGCTTGCGGTGGTGAGATCATCCACAAAATAATCGCAAAGCTGGCCAACACAGCCAACAAAGCAATTGCAAAAGAGACCAACCAACGCGCCATTAATTCGATTCCGTCGAGGCCGCCAAGGCCACATCAGTAACACCAGCCATGCGCGCTTGATCCATCACCTGCACCACCAAACCCGTGCGGGCATCTTGATCCGCTTGTACCACCACAATCCCCTCGGGTTGCTCTTGGCGTAGCCGTTCAACATGGGCGCGCACGGTACGCACATCCACGGCTTGTTTATCCAGCCACACCTGACCATCAGCGGTTACGGCAATGAGGATATTGCCTTTATCCTGACTGCTCGCGGTGTCGGCTTGGGGGCGGTTAACCTCCATGCCGGACTCTTTAATAAACGAGCTGGTGACAATAAAGAAAATCAGCATGATAAACACCACGTCCAGCATAGGCGTGAGGTCAATTCCGGGTTCTTCTTCTGTTCTATAGCTGTAACGACGCATTCTCATCGTTTTACCACCTTATTCATGCCTAAGCTGATCAGACAGCCGGCCTAATGCGCGCCGAGCATTACGCTCAAGGTGCGCGATACTAAATAATCCACCAATGGCTAATACCATGCCGGCTAAAGTGGGTAATGTCGCCTGCCAAACACCAGCAGCCATAGCACGTGGGTTGCCGGTGCCGCTCAATGCCAACACATCAAACACCGCCACCATGCCGGTTACCGTGCCCAGCAAACCCAGCAATGGAAACAGCGCGACCAAGGCTTTAATAACAGTTAATGGCGTGATCAGTTGCTCATGGGCTTGAGCAATCCAAGCTGAGCGCACTGTACGCGGCCAGCCGTTACTGAACTCTTCCTGACACAAACGCTGCCATGCTTGATGACGCTCTTTGACCCACGCTGGAAACTGGCGCTGCATATACCAAAAGCGTTCCAGCATCAGCGTCCAAAATAATACGCACAATGCGGCCAGTAGCCACATAACCAAGCCACCAGCGCCCATTAAGTCGAGCAGTGCGTGGCTGCTATCGACCAGCCAAAACCAAGTATTTTGCCAATTAGTCACGGGATTCCTTGGCTGACATATGCAGCGCCAATAAGCCAACGCACTGTTGCTCTAGCAGTCGCACCACGCCCTTGCTACGCGCGACCAAAATGCTGTGCAAAAACAGTAACGGAATAGCCACCACCAAGCCCTGCACCGTGGTGACCAAGGCCTGTGAAATACCATCTGCCATCAACCGAGAATCGCCACCACCGGCTTGGGTAATAGCTTGGAAGGTGATGATCATTCCTGTGACTGTACCCAGCAGTCCAAGCAAGGGCGCAACTGCTGCCAGTAATTTTAGTAAACCCTGCCCGCGTTCTAGCTTAGGTACCTCTTGCATAACGGCTTCATCCAGTTTCAGCTCTAGGGTTTCCAGGTCTGATAACTCGGGTTGTGGGCCCAGCACACCCAGCACGCGCCCCAAGGGGTTATTGAACGTAGGGTTCGACAAATCACGCATCTGTATACGTACTGAGCGCACTACTTGCTGCAATTCCAACAAACGCCATGCGGCCAGCACAAAGCCCAGCACACCCAAGCTAATAATCACCCAACCAACCACACCGCCCTGTTTAACTCGCTCGTAAAAAGTGGGTTGGTGCTGTAGCTGTTCCAGCAAGCTGCCGCGGGTCGGGTCAATTGGCAGTACCGCAACGGGTTCGCTGGCGGTTAACCAGTTTTTTACCTGACTTAAACCGTTAGGTTGTTTAGGTAACGCGCGCAACGCATCATCACCGGCTTGATACACTAAAAAATCCGTATCGCTATAGGCGGAAAAAGGCCCCACGCGCACCACGCTAGTAATGTTTCGCTCACCGCCTGCACTAATGACGGGCGCATCAAAACGCTCGACTTTGCCGCTAGCGGTCATATCTTCAAGAAGGGTTAGCCATAGCTGTTCAACGGCTTCAGCACTGGGCAGTTTGCGGCTATTAGCAAGACGCTCAAATTGCGCCACCCGCTTAGGCTGCTGTACATTGAGCATGGAGTCCTGCCACTGACCTGCAATGTCGCCTGCGCTTTGGCGCAATACAGCAAACAACTCACCCAGCTCACCGGTACGTTCTTTTAAATGACGCTCCTGCTCAGTAAGCTGCTTTTCTAGCTCTTCAAATTGCACCTTTAGCTCGGCTGCTTCCCGCTCCTGAGTGCGTAACGCCTGCATGGCTTGCTGATAGATTGCCTGCTGCTGATTTTTTTCGACTAAGAAACGCTGTTCACGCTCTTGCATCAGTTGTTCTTCGCTGGCTTTTTCGGCACGGATGCGTTGCAGTAATTGGTCGGGCGTTAGGCTGTCGGCTAGGACAGTACCGGAACAGAGCAGCGCCAGCACCACGATGAGTTTTTTCATTGCTGCGCCTCCCATGCCAGTGTTTTTATCGGCAAAGCTAACCAATCGGGTGATTTTTGCTGCCGTGCAATGGCAATCGCCTGAGCCACAGGCCGACGTGCATTGCCATTAAGCACTTGCCATTCTTTCGCTTGCGCGTTCCACCAACCGGTTTCATGGCCGTCTGGGGTTTGGTAATACAGCATCAAACGGCCTAAACGTAAAAAATCCACATTCAGCTCGTTTCCGTCACGCTTAAGCGCATCGCGCCAGACTTCGAGTGTGCGACCGTAATCACTTTCAATTTGGTAGGCTTCTAGAATGCGGCGGTATTTTTCGGCAATAGACACATCAGCGCGTGGCAGTAAGTCCTGCAAGGTTTCTAAACGATCGCGCCGTTCATAGGGTAAGAAAGGTAAATCAGCACTGATAAACTGCTCCAGCACCTCTAGCATCCGCTGCATTTGTGGAGTCACAGCGGCTTCGGTATCTTGTAGGTCTGCTAATTGTTGCTGATAGCCGGCGAGTTCTTGCTGCTGCGCTGCTACCAGTTCACGCATCTGCTTGTTATAACCCGTAAGCGTTTTTGTTTTTAGTAGCGCGGTGCGGTACTCCTGCAGCATTTTTTGCGTTGCATCATCCAGCTGCTCCACCTGTTGTTGCGAACGTTGAGCGGCTTGGCTGTGGGCCGTATTTTCATCCAAAGCTTGCTCTACTGTGTTGGCCATGACCGTTCCAGCACACAACGCCAGTGATAACGTGGCGCATCGTAAAAAAGGGAGTTGCATAAACAGGGGGTCCTTTAATCCAAATAACACTTAATGATAACTATTATCATCTTTGCGTATTCATTCAGTCAAGAAAGAAACACATAAAAAACAAAACCATGCAAAGAATAGGTGATTACAAACAACAATGATGGCTATTTAACTCTACTGCATACTAGAGTAAAATACCGCTTAGTTCGCTTGATCAAACTCTGCTTTCTAAGCATATTTTTTGCTAGAAACCCATCTATATGGATATTGCAAAAAAAGGCTGTCATTTTGCGTAAAATTCTTCGCTATTCCCTAGCCACCTTGGCAGTTTTCGCACTACTGGGCGCCAGTGCATTGCTGTTACCTAAATCCTTAGCTGAGCACCAGTTGTGGCTGTGGTTTAGTGCTGCCACACTTACAGGGCTTGCGCTGCTAAGTATTCTATACGCGCAAAGCAGAAGACGCCTAGCGAAGCTGACGAACCGCGTCAAATTGACCGAGACCCGCCTTAGAGCCTTGCGAGTGGCGATTGAGCGCAGCCCTACTTCTATTCTGGTCACCGACCCAAAAGGCTTTATTGAGTACGTCAATCCGACTATCTGCAGATTTACTGGTTACAGCATTGAAGAGTTGATTGGCAAAAATTCAAGCATTTTCAATTCAGGCAAAACACCCCACGAAACCTATGTGGACTTGTGGCAAACCCTTGCCCGTGGACAAAATTGGAACGGCCGTTTTATAAGCCAAACCAAAACCGGAGATATTTATCTGGAGCAAGCTTGGATTGCGCCCGTGTTTGATGAGCAGAAAAAGCTGGTCAACTATGTGGCGGTTAAGCTGGATATTAGCGAGCAAGAATTCGCTCTTAGCCGTGAACGTTTACACAATCAGGTGCTCGACTNNTCGACTTGTTGTCGCGCAACAAAACCGCCAATGAAATATTCGGCTCAATCATCCGTGCCGTTGAAAAAGAAAACCAGCACATTAAATGTGCTATTTTCTTACGTAGCCTAGATGGAGTTAGCCTGCAACTAGCTACTGCACCTAGCCTGCCCACGTTCTTACACCATGCCTTGCAACAAATAAAAATTACTAGCGACGGTATCTCCGTAAGCCAAGCTGCTTTTTACGGCAAGCGTATTATTACCGACGAGCTGTCAACACAAGCCAAACAAGTAAAAACGGCCAGTGCTGCGGTGCGCGCAGGAATGCTGGCATGCTGGGCAGAGCCGATTTTTGACGTGGATGGCAAGGTAGCTGGCGTACTTAACTTTTTTAAAGATCAACCGGGCGCACCCAACAAACGAGAAATCAACCTAATTGAAAATGCGGCTAATTTAGTCCGACTGGTTATTGAGCGCAGTCAAAATACCGCGCTGTTAAAGCTGGCCGAAACCGTTTACCACACCAGCAGTGAAGCCATAGCCGTCACTGATGCTCATGGAACCTTTATTCATGTAAACCCCGCATTTACAAAAATAACAGGCTATACCGCTGAAGAAGCGATAGGCAACGATCATTCAATTTTGAAGTCTGGCCGACACAGCGCCAGCTTTTATGATGAGATGTGGGCCAGCCTTAACGGTTCAGGCCAATGGCAAGGCGAAGTATGGAACCGACGCAAAAACGGTGAACTCTACCCGCAGCTGTTATCCATTAACAGCACCTACGATACCGACGGCAGCGTTAAATTCCGTATCTCTCTGTTTGCCGATATCAGCAAGCAAAAAGCTAACGAAGAGCTTATCTGGCGTCAGGCTAACTTTGATTCATTAACAGGCTTGGCCAACCGCCGTTATTTCCAAGAAGTCTTTCAACACTCGCTTAAAATGGCACAACGCGAAAAGCATAATTTAGCCATCATCTTCATTGATTTGGATGAGTTCAAGCCGATTAACGATATGTTTGGCCACCAGTATGGCGACCAATTGTTAGCGCAAACAGCCCAGCGCATCAAAACGCCCCTGCGTGACACGGACATAGTGGCACGCATTGGTGGTGATGAGTTTGTGATCTTATTGGCGGGGAACCCCAGCAAAGAAGATGCGCTACTGATTGCCAGACGCATACATGAGCATGTTTTGCAGCCATTTGAGATTGACGGGCAAGTGTCGCAGATATCGCTCAGTTGTGGGGTGAGCATGTATCCAGAGCACGGAAAAACGGAAGCTGAGTTGATCAAGCAAGCCGATATTGCGATGTACCATGCTAAAAACCTAGGTCGCAATCAAACCGTATTTTTTGAGCCTGAGCTTTAAAAATACTGCTTGATTACATACCCCATTACTCGGCAAAGCTTAGGCTAGACTAATAACTTTGTTTTGCATTGGCTATTTTCTTCAGCTCGGAATCACGTAGTTCACGCCGCAAAACCTTACCCACATTGGTTGTAGGCAACTCATTACGAAACTCGACTTGGCGCGCAACCTTGTAGCCCGTAAGGTTTTCGCGCATATGCTTAATCACTTGCTCTTTGGTTAAGCTTTGCCCTTCGCGCAATACAATAAAGACCTTAATGACTTCTCCGGACTTTTCATCTGGCAGGCCAATGGCAGCACACTGCAAAACCTCTGGCATGGTAACCAGTACACCTTCAATTTCGTTAGGGTAAACGTTAAAGCCGGACACCAGAATCATATCTTTTTTACGGTCGACAATGCGCAGGTAACCGTCTTCCTGAATGATGGCTATATCACCCGTGCGTAACCAGCCTTGCTCATCGAGAGCTTCCCGCGTGGCTTCTTCGTTACTCCAGTAGCCTTTCATTACTTGCGGGCCTTTTACGCAAAGCTCACCCGCCTCACCCAGAGGCAGCTCATTACCCGCTTCGTCAATAACCTTGCACAGTGTTGAGCCGACAGGAATACCTATAGTGCCGAGCTGAATATTCTGTACAGGGTTCACCGTGGCAATAGGGCTGGTTTCGGTCATGCCGTAGCCTTCACATATCTGCACACCGGTGATCTGCTTCCAGCGCTGAGCGGTGGCTATCTGTAGCGCCATGCCACCTGAAATTGTCATTTTCAGTGCAGAAAAATCCAACTTGCGGAACTCTTTGTTATTACAGAGCGCCACAAACAAAGTATTTAAGCCAACAAATCCAGAAAACTTCCACTTGGCCATATCTTTAAGCATGCTGGGTAAATCACGGGGATTGGTAATCAGCAGGTTATGATTGCCGGTCATCATCATCGCCATGCAATGAAAGGTAAACGCGTATATGTGATACAACGGCAATGGTGCGACAACCGTTTCTCGCCCTTCCTCAAGCTCAGACGCCATCATGGTGCGCGCCTGTAACATATTGGCGATAAGATTTCGGTGCGTCAGCATAGCACCTTTGGCCACACCCGTAGTGCCGCCGGTGTACTGTAAAACGGCTATCGACTGCGACTCAGCATCTATATTACGGGCGATTTTTTTGTTGCCTTGTTTCAGCACATCATTGAGCCAATATGCTTGCGGTATATGAAATGCCGGCACCATTTTTTTAATGTATTTAACCACCGAGTTAACAACAAAACGTTTGACGGGGGGTAAAAAATCACCTACCTCGGTCAAAATAACAGTCTTAATCTCAGTGCTGGGTAGCACTTTCTCAAGCAGGTGCGCCATATTGGCTAAGCACACAATGGCTTTGGCGCCCGAGTCGGTAAACTGATGCTCCATTTCGCGGGCGGTATACAGCGGATTGGTATTGACCACCACTAAACCTGCGCGAATGGCGCCGAACACCACCACAGGGTACTGCAGCACGTTGGGCAGCTGAATAGCAATGCGATCTCCAGGCTGCAAATCGGTTTTATGTTGCAACCAAGCAGCAAAATCCCCTGAAAGACGGTATACGTCTGCGTAGGTGATAGTTTTCCCTAGATTAGTAAATGCAGGCTTATCAGCATACTTTTCGCACGACTCTGCTAAGACGGCTTGAATATTTGGGTAAAGATCCGCGTCAATTTCACTGGCGATACCTGCGGGATACTTATCTTTCCAGAAGTTCTCGTTCATCCAAGCTAACTCCCAATCAATTCTTATTTTAGATTTTAGTTGTTAAGCGCCGTACACATGCAATTATAGCGACCTTACTCGTGCAAGACTTTTTTGTATCTAGTGCCATGCAGATTAGCAGTTTTGAAAAAGTGCGACTAGCGTAATCCATACACATAAAGTCATAACAAGACTAAAATCTAATGCTTGGTCACGACTTTGCTACTACGATGACGGTAAACCAGCTTACAAAAACAATAATACGTAATAGACTCTAGTAAAGCGTTAGTGGCAGGAGATCTGTAATGCATCACGAATCCTTTTGGTTAACCGCCAGCGACTCCACTGAGTTTCATGTCAATCACTGGAGCCCAACGCAAGAACCAGACGCCATTGTTATGTTGGTGCACGGCATGGCGGAACACAGCAAGCGCTATGCTCATCTAGGCGCTGCCTTAGCTAAGGCCGGTATTGCGTTATATGCCCTTGATTTGCGTGGCCACGGTTTTACCGCCAGCTTTGGCGTAAAAGGTCACTTCGGCAACCACGATAGCTGGCAATTGGTGCTGGATGATATTCGCTGTCTTAACCACCATATCCGCCAGCAGCATCACGAAAAACCAATTTTCATCTTTGGCCACAGTCTTGGCAGCTATCTGGTAATCGATTATTTGTTGCAGTATTGCTGCAGCGTACAAGGCGTAATTTTATCAAGCTCTATTTATATTCAGTCCACCCTTAGATACAGACTCGCGCTGCTGGTGGCCCGCTTTGAACGCTGGCGTTTGGGCAAGCAGGGGCGTAGTAAACTCTTGCACTGGTTAATTTACAATCGCTATCAGCGTGCTTTTAAGCCACGAAAAACTGCGCATGACTGGCTCAGTAGCGATGAAGAACAAGTTAAACTCTATGCGCAAGATCCGCTGTGCGGCTTTGTCTCTACCACCCAGCTCTGGGTTGACTTGCTCAACGGCTTAAGACGCATCACGCCCATTAATAATTTGGTGCAAATAGATAATCTATTGCCTATTTTAATTTTTGGCGGTGAGCAGGATCCTATCCACCAAGGACACCGGCTACTCGATTTAGCCAACGCTTTTCGTGAGTCTGGCAATCGTTTCGTGGATGTAAAACTTTATCCAGACATGCGCCATGAACCTCTAAATGAAAAAAACTCGCAACGGGTTATGCAAGACATTATCGAGTGGATTAAGCACAACGTACGGCAGGACTAGCCTGCCGACAAGACGGTGACAATCCCCAGCCGCTCATTTACACTTCAACGCCTAATTTTACCTGCAAGCCTAGAGCTTGCGTACAAGGAATATTCTCATGTCGAACACTGCTACCAGCATTCCCTACGATCAACTTGAAGTGGGCCAACGCGCCACCGTCGAAAGAACTATTACCGAGCACGACTTATTGATGTTCGCTGCGGTTTCCGGTGATCGTAACCCCGTTCATTTAGATGAAACATTTGCAGCCACCAGCGTCTTTAAAGAACGCATTGCCCACGGCATGCTTAGTGGCGCCTTGATTAGCGCGGCCATCGCTCTTGAGCTACCAGGACCCGGCAGCATTTACCTAGGTCAACAGTTGAGCTTTACCCGCCCTGTTAAGCTGGGCGATCAACTCAGCATTGAGCTAGAAGTGTTGGAAAAACTACCGAAAAACCGAGTTCGCATAGCCACCAATGTGCTGAATCAAGCGGGTAAGACAGTGGTTCAGGGCGAAGCCTTGGTGTTGGCTCCCACTGAGTCCGCAACCGTTGAACTGCCCGAACTACCTAATTTTTTATAACGCTATGAATGCACAAAAACGTTACGAAATTTTTAGCCGTCTACGTGAAGATAATCCCAATCCAGAAACCGAGCTCAACTACTCATCCACTTTTGAGTTACTCATAGCGGTCATCCTGTCCGCACAAGCCACCGATGTAGGCGTTAACAAAGCAACCGACAAATTATTCCCAGTCGCTCGTACTCCAGAAGCTATGTACGCGCTGGGTGTCGAAGGGTTGAGCGACTACATTAAAACCATTGGTCTGTACAACAGTAAAGCCAGAAACGTGATTGAAACTTGCCGCTTGCTGATCGAGCGCCATAACAGTCAGGTGCCTGATACACGCGAGGCGTTAGAAGCCCTGCCCGGTGTAGGCCGTAAAACAGCCAACGTGGTGCTTAACACAGCGTTTCGCCAGATAGCCATGGCAGTGGACACCCATATCTTCCGCGTGAGCAACCGCACAGGCATAGCGCCCGGTAAGAATGTGCTTGAGGTGGAAAAGAAGCTGTTACGCCTTGTACCCAAGGAGTTTCTGCTTGATGCACACCACTGGCTGATCCTACACGGTCGTTATGTATGTCAGGCACGCAAGCCTCGCTGTGGCAGTTGTCGCATCGAAGACCTATGTGAATACAAAAACAAAACCTCAGATGATTAATTTTAGTAATCAATCAAGGAAACCTTATTAATAAAATTGCATTTCTATCTGCCGCATTTCGATATATAAGGTGCGCCATAAATTTTATGTGTTAATGGCTGAGGAGGCTTGCATGAGCAAAGAAGAGTTAGAGCTTGATGATGATTTTGTCGACGACGAAGAAGATAGCATTGATGATGCTGACACTGCTGTTGAAGAAAGCAAAAACACGCTCACTAAGCGCCGCATCATCGATAATCTGCTGGAAGAACGCCGATTAAACAAAGAACTGTCCGATTATGATTACGAGCTGGATTAAGCAGGGTTAAACGCCCTGCTTTTGGCTATTAACCGCCACTGCGTTTTGCTTGATAGCCTTGCTGTTGCAGCCATGCCAACGCAGCTTCAGCTTGATCACCTTGAATTTCTATAGTTGCACCCTTGACCGAGCCACCTACGCCACAGCGCTTTTTCAGCTCACCACAAATAGCTTTCAACTGCGCCGCAGTGACTGGCAAACCTGTCACCACGGTAACTGTTTTGCCACCACGCCCTTTACTTTCACGCCGAACGCGAACTTGGCCATCGCCCAGAATCTCGGCCTGCTGCTCACAAACACAGTCTGCCTGCGGCTGTGCACAACCATCGCAGTGCCTGCCTGCATCAGTGCTATACACCAAAGCGCCTAAAGCGGCTAAAGAAGATAGTTTTTTCATCAGTAAGTTTTCTTAGACTCAACAAAGTATGACTAGAACCAGCGGCGTACTTTTTTGCAGTATTGAACGTATTCGTCACCGAAATGCTGTAACAATAGCTTTTCTTCATGCCGAATCACACCGAAATTAAGCAACAAAACCGCTAAGGGTAATAGTATCCACGCCCACAGCTGCGCCCAAAGCAAGGCGATACCGATATAAATGACTAAAAAAGCTAGGTAGATAGGGTTACGGCTGAAGCGAAAAGGCCCTTCTTGCAGCAACCTTTGCGGCTTGCCATAGGGACTTAAGGTGGTTTTACGCCAAAACATTAGCCAGGCGCTCCAAAGCAACAACACAGCACCCACATCAATAAAGCCGCAGCCTGCATAAAAGCTCCACAGGTCATTGGCTAACGGCCATGGCCACAGGCTATCAAGCAGCCAAGCCATACCAATCACTAAGCCAAAAGACAGAGGTGCTGGCAGCAAGAAAAAAGGTTTTTGCATAGCGAGTACCACCAAACCAAACCGGTTTTATATTAACCTATTAAATAGAAAAAACCCCACCATCCGCATTAACGAATACTGGGGTTTTTTAATTCTTGGCTACCAGTCCAACAAACTATTTAGCGTTGGAACGCTTAAAGTAACTGATATTCTGCTGACCGCTCTTGCCACGTGGTATTTCCTGAATCTTACCGCCTTTCTTTAAAAATGCTGCCGTTTGCGCACTTAGCAAATCACTACTGGTTGCAGCATCGGCTGCTTTTTTATTAGCAGCTGAATTCTTAACTCTCATTATCACTTCCTCCATAGAGTTGGCCACCAAGTGTAGCAAAAAAAGCCAATTCCAGCAACCAGACAAGCGAAACGCACGATAGCCGGCACGTTAAAGACCGGCCTTGTATGCCTGATAACCTATTAGGACACAACAAGTTCAGCCGTCACCTGCAGCAGCTTCATATCATTAGTACTACCAATATTATGATGCTTATCACCTTGGGTCAGAATGACCCAATCACCTTCTGCTACTAGATTTAAATCAACCAGTTTACGCACCGCCATGTAGCAAACCTGTTCTTCAGGGTATTCAGACGGATTAAAGGGCACGGTATAAACTCCGCGAAATAAACAAGTACGTGCCTGCGCCATACGCGTTGGCGCAAAGGCATAAATAGGAATCGACGAGCGAATACGTGACATCACCAAAGGCGTGTAACCGCTTTCAGTCAGCGCCACAATCGCTTTGACTCCGGGAAAGTGGTTGGCAATGTACATGCTCGCCAGCGCAATGCTCTCATCTTGGCGGGAGAACTCTAAACCTAGTCGATGCGATGAGCGGTGCATGGTGGGACTTTTTTCTGCGCCCACGCAAATTCGCGCCATTGCCGTAACGGCTTCCACCGGATAATGCCCTGCTGCCGTTTCTGCCGACAACATCACTGCGTCGGTGTAATCCAGTACCGCGTTAGCCACGTCCGACACTTCTGCACGGGTCGGCATGGGGTTATTAATCATGGACTCCATCATCTGTGTGGCGGTAATAACCGCTGTATTTTGGCGACGTGCTGCAGCAATAATTTTTTTCTGGATGGCTACCAACTCAGCATCACCAATCTCAACCGCCAAATCACCGCGCGCAACCATCACCGCATCACTGGCTTCGATCAGGCCACTGAGCACTTCGTCATTTTTAACGGCTTCAGCACGCTCAATTTTAGCCACCAGCCACGCCTGACTGCCAGCCGCAACACAG